>JACDGR010000184.1 GCA_013821525.1 Actinomycetota bacterium | reverse complement strand
GACGACGAGCGTGCGCTCGTCTTCACGATCGACTTCTTCCCGCCGATCGTCGACGACCCCGACGACTTCGGGGCGATTGCCGCGACCAACGCGTTGAACGATGTGTTCGCGATGGGCGGCGTTCCGTTGCTTGCGCTCTCCGTCGCCGCGTTGCCGGAGGAGCTGCCGACCGAGATGGTGCGCGCGATCTTCGACGGAGCCGATCGACAGGTGCGCGCGGCCGGCGCGGTGCTGGCGGGAGGGCACACGATTCGCGACGCCGAGCCGAAGTACGGGCTCGCCGTCGTCGGCACTGTATCGCCCCGCGGGATCTGGCCGAAGTCAGGAGCGCGCCCGGGTGATGCGCTCTACCTGACGAAGCCGCTCGGGACGGCGCTCGTGCTCGGTGGCGCGAAGCGTGGGCTCGCCGACCCCGCCGAGGCCGTGCGCTGGATGCGCACGTTGAACCGGGATGCAGCCGATCTCCTACGGCCGTTCGCACCGAACGCCGTCACCGACGTGACGGGCTTCGGTCTGCTCGGCCACGCGTATGAGATGGCGTCCCGCAGCGAGGTCCGGATCACGATCGGCGCCGCCCGATTGCCTGCGCTCGCGGGTGCGCTCGACGCGGCGCGCGCCGGCGTCTCGACGGCGGGGACGCGCAACAACCGTGAATACGCGCAGGCCGACGTGGGCGAGGCCGTCGCCCCCGAGCTCGTGGAGCTCGCCTACGACCCACAGACTGCGGGCGGGCTCCTCATCTCGCTCCCACGAGACAAGGGGCCGGCACTCGAGGCTGAGTTCGCGCGCGCCGAACTGTTCCTCGCGCGCGTCGGCGCCGTCGAGGACGGCGCCGGCGTTCTGCTCCGCTAGGGCCCGTTCAGCTCGCGGCGGCGACGCTGCAGGAGCTTGCGCCGCTCGAGCAGCTCGCCTTCGAGCTCCTGAAGCTCGGCGAGCCGGCGGCGCACGAGCCCGAGTTGCGTCTCGATGTGCGGTTGCGCGCGGTCGAGCAGGTCGAGGCGCTCCTCGCGCGAGTCCGTCTCGTGGAACCGCTGCCGCACGTCGGCGCGCACCTCTTCAGCGACGATCATCGAGCGCAGCTCGTCGAGTGAAAGTCCGAGCAGGTCGCGCAGTCGCGTCAGCTCGCGCAGCCGCTCGATGTCGACCTCGGTGTAGGTGCGGTGCTTACCCTGTGCACGCTCGGCCCGGGGCAGTAGGCCCAGCTCCTCGTAGTAGCGGATCGTCCGCGGTGTGACGCCGCTGCGCTCGGCGATCTCGCCGATGCGCATACCCGTCGTGGTCGTCATGCGGCCTGTGGCATGTGCTCGACAGGCTCGTCGACGGCGCGCACGTGCGCCGGACGCAGCATCGAGATGACGGCGCCGAGGAGCGAGACGCCGGCGAGTACCCAGAGTGCGAGGTGCATGTTCGAGATGAACGGCTGTAGCTGGTCGGCCGAGAGGCCCGAGGTGAGCCCGGAGAAGATCTTGAAGAGCACGTCCTTCGGAACCGCTGCGGTCACGATCGCCATCACGAAGGCGATCGAGATCACGGCACCCGTGTTCTGAAGCATCACGCGCGCGCCGGCCGCGATCCCGCGGCGATGCATCGGCACGCTGCCCATCATCGCGGCGGTGTTCGGGCTGTTGAACATGCCGGAGCCGATGCCGACGAGCGCGAGCCAGAGCGCGCTCCAGACGTAGGCGGTGTGCGCCTGCAGCATCGTCATGCCCGCGAGGCCGATCGCCGAGACGAGCATCCCGAGCGCCGCGAGTCCGCGCGAGCCGTGACGGTCGGCGAGGATGCCTGCGAGCGGGGAGGCAACGAGCATGCCGATCGCCATCGGCGCAAGCTCGAGCCCGGCGAGCACCGGCGACTTGCCCTGCGGCCCCTGGAAGTAGAAGACGAACAGGAACATCAGCGCGAAGCGCGAGAGCCCATTCAGGAATGCTGTTGCCGACGCCGCGGTGAAGAGGCGATCTTCGAAGAGGGCCAGGTCGAGCATCGGCGACCGACCGTGGCGCTCGATCAGCACGAACAGCGGCAACAGGATCGCTGCGGCAGTGAAGCCCGAGATGACGAGCCAGTTCCCCCAGCCGCTCAGGCCACCCTTCGAGAGAGCGAGCACGAGACCCGTCAGGCCGACGACGAACGTCGAGGTGCCGAGCAGGTCGAGCCCGCGCTCGGTGCTGCGGCCGGAGCGCTCCTCGAGCACGAGCAGTCCCCAGGCTGCGCCGAGGATCCCGAGCGGCACGTTGAACCAGAAGACCCACGGCCACGAGATCGCGACGAACGCTCCGCCGAGCACCGGCCCGATCACGAGACCGACCGCGGCGACCATCGTGTTCGTGCCCATCGCAAGCCCGAGCTCCTTCCTCGGGAACGCGTCCGTGACGAGCGCCGCTGAGTTCGCGAAGAGGAATGCGCCGCCTACGCCCTGGAGCACGCGCCAGAGGATCAGCACCGTCCCTGTGTGCGCGAAGCCGGCGCCGAGTGAGGCGAGCGAGAAGATCAGGAAGCCGACGACGTACGCCGTCTTGCGGCCGAACAGGTCAGACAAACGGCCGGCCGTCAGCACGAGCACGGTCGACACGATCATGTAGACGAGGATCACCCACACGAGCTCGAGCAGCGAGGTGTTGAGACTCCGCTCGAGGTCTGGCAGGGCGATGATCAGGGTGCCGGAGTTGATCGTGGCAAGCAGCATCCCGAGGCTCGTGCACGAGAGGACCCACCACTTGTAGTGGGGCGAGTTACGGCGTGTCGACAGGAAGCTCATCTTTACGTCAACGTCAGATTATCAGGGGACGTGGACGGCGTGTGGCGGGCTACAGTGGCCGCGTGGACGCCAGCGCGCAGCCGCTCGCCCGTGTGCGCGTGTCGCTCTCGCCGCAGCGATTCACGCGACTAGCCTGGGCGAACGCCGTCATGCTCGTCCTGATCGTCGCGACGGGCGCGACCGTCCGCCTGACCGGCTCGGGCCTCGGCTGTGAGCACTGGCCGGGATGCCAGGTGCACCACTTCGAGCCGAAGAGCTACCACAGCTACGTCGAGTTCTCGAATCGGGTCTTTGCGTTCCTGACGATCCTGCTGACGCTCGCGACCTTCGTCGGCGCGCTCGCCGCGCGACTGCCGAAGCGCCTCCGCTGGCTCGCCTTCACGATCTTCATCGGCACGATGCTGCAGGCGCCGCTCGGTGCGATCACGGTCTACTCGCACCTCAACCCGTGGCTCGTGCTCACGCACTTCCTGCTCTCTGTGATCGTGCTGACGCTCGGGGTGGGGCTTGCCGTCGTGGTCACGCACACGCGCGCGGAACCCGTGCCCGGGTGGCTGCGGCGCGTGAGTCTCCTCGTGTGGGCGTCGGCGGTCGTGCTCGTCGTCAGCGGCACGATCGCGACCGCCGCGGGGCCGCATCCGGGTAGCGCGGTTGTCCGGCGGCTCTGGTCGTTCGAACCGGCCGTCTACTGGCACGTGCGCGCAACGGCCGTGTTCGGCCTCTCGTTCCTCGCGGTGCTCGCGTGGCTCGTGCGGCAGCGCAGCGCCCACCTGCGCGGCGCGCTCGTCGTGCTTGCGCTGCTCGTTGCGCAGATGATCGTCGGTGAGACGCAGTACCGCACGCATCTGCCGTGGTGGCTCGTGCTCGTGCACGTGACGATGGCGGCGACTGTGTGGGCTGCGGTGACAGCGTTCGTCGTTCGGCTGTGGCGTCCGGACGCGACGGCGTAGACTGCATAGATGAAGGACGAGCTTCGTATCGACGAGCGCCCCAAGCTCGAGCGCCCCGTCTTGATTGCGGCGTTCCGCGGCTGGAACGACGGTGGGCAAGGCGCATCGCTCGCCGGCGCGTATCTGGCGCAGGCGTGGGCGGCCGTGCAGTTCGCCGACATCGACCCGGAGATGTTCTACGACTTCCAGGCGACGAGGCCGATGGTCTCGCTCGCCGACGGCGTGTCGCGGCAGGTGGACTGGCCCGAGAACACCTTCCTCCATGCCCCGATGCCGGGTGCGGGCCGCGACGCGATCATCCTGCTCGGTGTCGAGCCGAATCTCCGCTGGCGCACGTTCTGCGAGCACGTCACCGATCTTGCGCGGCAGTTCGACGTCGAGCTCGTGCTCACGCTCGGCTCGCTGCTCGCCGACGTGCCACACACGCGCCCCGCACCGGTGACGGGCAGCGCGACGGATGCGGACCTGATCGAGCAGCTCGACCTGCAGGCGTCACGGTACGAGGGCCCGACCGGGATCGTCGGCGTGCTGCACGACGCTTGCGCAAGAGCGGGCCTGAAGTCGGCGAGCCTATGGGCCGCCGTGCCGCACTACGTCTCGCTGACCCCGTCGCCGCGCGCTGCCAAGGCGCTCGTCGATCGGCTGTCCGATCTGCTCGACGCCGACGTCGACACCGCGGAGCTCGACGAGGCCGCCGACGCCTATGCCCAGCAGGTCAGCGAAGCGGTCGCGTCGGATGCAGAGACGCAGTCGTACGTCGAAGACCTCGAGCGCCGAGTCGACGAGATCACCGACGAGGCGGACATCCCGTCAGGAGACGCCATCGCAGCCGAGCTGACGCGCTTCCTCCGCGAGCAAGACGAGAACGACGAAGCCGGCGGCCCAGACGTCGCGCGCGGTCAGTAACGCTGACGGCACGGTGTCTGACACCACTGCGGTAAGCGTTGATGCGGCCATAGTCGTTGCAAACGCAGGCGATCGGTCGGGGTGTGGACGAGGATTGCGCACTGCGACCCAACCCTGTCGCACTTTCGGAGCCGTGTCTGACACCAGCGTGGCCCAAAGCGCGCAGATCGGGGTGTCACTGTCTCGACACGGAGGCTGCCGCCGGACGTGGCTGGAAAGGCGCTCGTGCCTGCGCGCTGTTGTGGCAAGGGAATCCGGCCTGGCGTGACGATCTCGTTTCGATCGCGTGTGCGTTCTGCGACGGAGGCTGCCCCCGGTTTTGGGTGTGGCAAGGGGTGCGGCAGGAGATGGCACCGCGCGGGAGGCGACGACCGGATCCGTGCCGCGATGGGATCGTTACCCGAACGTGAAGGAGTACGCGCGCACGCCGGGGGTGAAGCGCAGTTCGAGCAGCGCTTGCGTGCTCGTCTTCGTGGCCCGCACCGTGTAGAGCTTGTACGCGTCGACCGTGAGGGTCTTCGTCTGCTTGCCGTCGATCAGTACGCGCACCGTCCCCTTGCCGCCGAGGACGATGTAGACGTCTTCTGCATGGAAGCGCAGCCGCAGCCGGGCACCCGGGCCGGCAACCGCCTGCTGGCCGCCGACAGTCCACCGGCCGCCGTAGGCGAACGCGTTCTCTTGCAACGTCGCCGGCAGCTTGTAGTTCGCGGCGAGATTCGGCGACACCGTTGTGCCGGTGTAGTTCTGAAGGCGTGCATAGCCGAGGTAGGTCTCCGGTGTCATCAGCTCGGTAGGCGTCACGTCGGGTAGTGACTGCGCCATCGCGCCGTTCGCGCCAAGCAGCCGGCGGATGAGCGCCTCGGTCTTGTCGTACTCGCCCTCGCCGAAGTGCGTGTGGCGCACGTGACCCGCCTTGTCGATCAGATACTCGGCCGGCCAGTATTGGTTCGCGTAGTTGTCCCACGTCTTGAACCGGTTGTCCTGCACGACCGGATAGTCGATCCCGAGTCGCTTCACCGCTGCGCGAACATTCGAGGACACGTGCTCGAACGCGAACTCCGGCGTGTGGACGCCGATGATCACGAGTCCCTTCTTGTGGTACGTCGAGTACCACGACTTCAAGTGCGGCAGCGTGCGCAGGCAATTGATGCACGAGTAGGTCCAGAAATCGATCAGCACCACCTTGCCGCGCAGCTGTTGCAGCGCGAGCGGCTTCGAGTTGATCCAGTCGCCCCCTGCATGCAACGCAGGCGCGACGCCGTAGTCGGGCAGCGAGCCCGCCACCGGCTTTGCAACCGCCGCCAGCGCCTCGCCCCCGCCACGCACCTTGGCAAGCTCGCGCTTCGCGGACGAGCTGTCCTCGATCTTGTTCTGCAAGAACGTCGTGTATCCCGGCGTCACCTGAGCGAGTCGATCGTCGAGATGAAAGAGCAACCCGACTGCGACGAGCGCGACGAGCGTGCCCGATGCAAGCCGGACTGTTTGTGCGTGACGCCGCAGTGCGCCGGACGCCTCACGACCCCCGCGTGCGATCAGCAGCATCGGCACGGCGGCGCCGATCGCGTAGACGAGCGTCAGCAGGATCGCGCGGAGCCCGACGCTGTTGTTCGCCGCAACGACGGTGACCGTTGCGAGGACTGGTCCCGCGCACGGGACGAAGACGAGCCCGAGCGTCGCGCCGAAGAAGAATCCTCCGCCGACGTTCGTAGGCCGGAGCCGCGAGAACGCCGCGAGCGGACGCTCGATCAGCATTGCCGCGCGTGGGACGAGCAGCGTCGCAGCCATCACGAAGAGCAACGCGATCGCGAGGTTCCGCAAGAAGTCCTGCGGCAACCCCAGCTGACGGAGCAGCCACGACGCGAACAGCGTGAACACGCTGAAGCTGACGACGAGCCCGGCGATGATCCGCATCGGCTTACGGCCCGAGGCGCCACCGGCGAGCAGGATCGGCAGGACGGGCAGCACGCACGGTGAGATGGCCGTGACGATCCCGGCGAGGAAGCCGATGGCGAGCAGGAGGATCATGTGAGGTGGATGACCACTCTGCCCACCTATTCGTTACGGCGGGCTTAAGGTTCACGCAGGCAGACGTCTGCTAGGCAGCGTCTTGTGCAGGCGCGGGCGCCGGGCTAGCCGCCGGACCGTCCGCCTGCTTCGCCGGAGCCGGCACCGCCGCCCCAGGCCCCGCCCCGTTCTGTGC
>JACDGR010000183.1 GCA_013821525.1 Actinomycetota bacterium | reverse complement strand
GGTGCCCGCGCACTCGGGCTCGCGGAGGTGACCGGGTCACTGACGGTGGGCAAGAAGGCCGACCTGATCATGCTGCGTGCCGACGATCTCAACCTTGGACCCATCAACGTTGCCGACGGCCAAGTCGTGCTCGCAGCTCAGCCGCGGAACGTGGACACGGTCTGGGTCGACGGCATCGTTCGCAAGCGGGGCGGCGAGCTCGTCGACTTCGACGTGCCCGCAGCAATGAAGGCCGCTCAGGTCGCCGTGGCGGGGCTCTCCGAGCGGATCGGCAAGCCTGTCGTCTGAGCTGGGCCGGCACTAGACTCGGCCCGGCACACGCTTTCCGGCCCCGGAAACGGAGCATCGTTCTGACGGCCCAGGGTCACCCGCGCGCAACGTTTCGGCGCGCGATCGAGCGCAAGAACCTCCTCGTCGCGGAGGCGACCGCGCGCGAGCTCGGCGTCGTGGGCCTCGACGAGGCACTGGCGCTCGTCTGCCTGGTCGCAGAGCTCGACCGGCGGCGCTTCGACGCCTTCGGACGGCGCTTCCTCGCCCGGGTCGCCGCCGAGCGCCGCTTGACGGTCGGTGAGCTCGACGTCGCTGTCACCGCGTTACGCGCGCTGCCGTCGGCGCGCGCCGCCGCTGCCCTACGTGCGCTGCTCTGAGACTCGTCGCTCGACGAGCTCGTAGAGCTCGCCGTCGGGCGGGCGAAAGTGCGTGTAGCGGAACTCCGAGTTCTCGGCGATCCCGTCGGTCTCGACTCCGGCGGCGCGCAGCTCGGCGATCGCCTCGTCGAGTTCGGCAACCTCGAACCCGACAGTGCGGGAGGTCTCGCCTATCTCCCGTGGCCCCGAGACGGCAAACGTCGAGCCGTCGGGCAGGCGGAACATGTCCGCGCTCGCGCCGTCGACCGCCGGCGGCTCGAGCCCGAGCACGTCGGCTGCGAACCGAGCCAGCTCGGGACGCTGCTGGGTCGCCGAGCCGGCGAAGACCGGGCCGATAATCCGAATCGCCCAAGCCTACGCCAATGCGTTACGGTCGACAGGTGCTCGATCGTGACGACGCCGCACTCGTCGCAGCACTGCGGGCGCGCGACGACGCGACATTCACTCAGCTCGTCCGCGAATGGAACGCGTCGATGCTGCGCGTCGCCCAGATCTTCGTCCCGTCGCGAGCGATCGCCGAAGAGGTGGTGCAGGAGACGTGGCTGCGCGTGCTGAACGCGCTCGACCGTTTCGAAGGCCGTTCCTCGCTGAAGACCTGGGTGTTCAGGATCCTCGTGAACACCGCGAAGACACGAGCGCAGCGCGAGGGGCGGGTCGTGCCGTTCTCCTCCCTGCGAGACCCGGGGCGCGTCCCCGAGTCGGCCGTCGACCCCGATCGCTTCCGGCCCGAGGACGACGAGCGCTACCCCGGGCACTGGAGCTCGCCGCCCCGCGAGCTGCCGGAGGAGCAGCTGCTCGCGGCGGAGACCCAGGCGGTGGTCGAGCGTGCGATCGCTGCTCTGCCCGCGTCGCAGGCATCGGTGATCTCGTTGCGAGACGTCCAGGGCTGGAGCGCGGAGGAGGTCTGTAACGCCCTGGACATCACGGAGGTCAATCAGCGTGTCCTGCTCCATCGAGCCCGCGCGAAGGTGCGTCAGGCGTTGGAGGACTACCTTGCACCGGAGACCGGATGAGCGCCGTCGAAGAACTCAGCTGTCAGGAGCTCGTCGAGCTCGTCACGGACTATCTCGAGCACGCGCTCGAGCCCGGCGACCTGCGCCGCTCCGAGGAGCACATCGCCGCGTGCGGCAAGTGCACCGTCTATCTCCGGCAGATGCGCCAAACGATCATGGTCACGGGCGCGCTGCCCGGCGGGGAGATCTCCGCCGAGGCGGAACAACAGCTTCTGCAGGTGTTCAGCGGCTGGTCGAGCACCTGATCGAAACGCCGTCGGCCAGCGCGATCTTCGCAACCAGGACGCCGGCGTTACGCGGGGTGCTCGCCGTCTCCAGGTTGCTCTGGTCGCCGTAGATCGGCGTCGAGCCGGTTGCGCGCAGCGTCACGTCGGCGTGTCCGTGGCGCGGCACGCACACCGAGACCGTCTGCTCAACCGTGCTCGGCCCCACGGCGAGCTGCCACGCGCCTGCGTTCGATCGGAAGGAGACCGGCCGTGACGGAACGGTCTCCGGCGCGGTGAGCGAGATCTGCAACGTGCGTAGCGCCGGGCGTTGCTGTGCCGGGTCAGCGAACACCCGGAGCCGTGCCGGCCTGCTCGGGCGCGTCCAGCCGTCGGGATACAGGCCGTAGGTCACCCAGTCGGCCCGCCACGGCCGGTCGGGGAAGACGATCGAAACGTCGCGCTGCGTGACGAAGAACCGGCCCTTCACGTGGAACCGTACGTCGCCGACCGCCTGCGCGACGTACGAGTCGACGTCGAAGTTCGCCTTGCCGTCGCGCGGGTCGAAGTGCGGGTCGATCTTGGGAAACGTTCCTGCGGAGGTTGCCGAGAACTGATCCGGGTGCGACGCTTCTCGATCGACGGACTTGTTCCAGAACTCGAGATCCCACCAGTAGCCGATGTTCGCGTAGTAGTCGCCGCGGATCACCGGGTACGGCACGATCACGGCTTCTGAGTTGGTCGTGATCGTCCGATCGACCCAGCCGAAGACGACGCTCTGGTCGAGCGTCAACGGCAGCCCCGCCGTGCCATTGACTGCGAAAAGGCGCTTGAAGGCGTACCCCGTCTCCAGGGGTAGCGCGACGAGCAACGCCGCGCAGATGAGTGCGGCGTACGTGCGGGATGCGAGCAGAGCGCCCGCTTCCACGGCCCCCACCGCCAGCACGATCGCTGCGAGCACGAGGAACCACCTTGCACCGTCCACTCCTCCCATCGTTCCGAGCAACCAGTCGTTCAGCACCGAGGCCGGTGTGTCGACGTTCAGCTTCTCGAATGGAGCCAGGGGCGCCCGCCAAAATCCGATCGTGCAGACGATCAGCGGAATCGCAACCGACCACCTCGGCCGCCGCGCCGCAGACAGCCCCGCCGCTGCCGCGACCAGGAGCAGTGGCGTGACGTAGAACAGGTAGCGCTCGCGCACGAGGCCGCCGCCGAATCGCAGGTCGAACGACGCCACCTCGACGGTCAGGACGACGACCGTGATCAGAGCGAGCCACGCGAAGGCGAGGCGGTCGGACGACTCGCTGCGCCTGAGGTTCGCGACGAGCCAGCCGCCGCCGAGCAGGAACGGAAGCAAGCCCCCTCCGAGGGCGACGATCGCCAGATGGGCAGGTGCGGACGAGATGATCTGTGCCGGGAAAGGGTTGCCATGCGCGGTCGACGAGTACGTCCCGAGCAACGGACGCCCGGTGGCGACGAGACCAATGGCGCCGACGGCCGCAACGCCATAGGCGATCGCAAGTGCGAGATGCCTGCGAACCACCGTCACGAGCTGATGCTCGGCTATGGCGACTGCAACGATCGCGAGCGGCAGGACGGCGGCGAGCGCATAGAACTGCGTGCGTGCGCCGACCGCGATCACGATCGTCAGCACCGCGAAGAGATCCGTTCGTACCGACGGCCGCGAGACCGACGCCTGCAGCCCGAGCATCGCCCACACGAATGCGGGGTAAGCGACCACCTCGGTCAGCAAGAACGATGACAGCACGATCCACGGGACTGTCACGGTCGTGATCGCGACGAAGAACGGCAACCAGTTGTTCTGCGTGACGCGACGTGCCAGGAGGTAAGCAGGGATCGCCGCCGAACTCATGACGAACGCGTTGAGAACGTGCGCTTCATGGAACCCGTGCAGGATCGCGCCGTGGCGGTAGAGCGGAGCGATCACGAGTGGGTACAGCTGGTTGACGTTCGAGACGACGACGCCGTGGACGCGTGGAACCGGCGAATGTGTGTGCGCGATGCTGACCGCGAGCCGCTCGTACAGCAGTTCGTCCGTCATCACGAACCAGTCGGCGACCTTGCTGGTGAACGCAGTCAAAGCCGCTGCCAGCGCCAGCCAGAGCCCGACCTGGACGAGGAGCAACCCCCCCGTTGTGCGTGCTCTCACAAAGTCAGCGTATCCACGCTCGCCTCTTTACATGCCCCACAAACGACATCGCTACCGTTCCGCGGTTCACCCGCCCAGGGAAAAACAGAGGGAGGATTGCCCGTGCCGAAAACCGCACGCTTTGTGCTGATCGCACTCGTCGCGCTACTCGCCACCCCGGTGGCCGCAGTTCAGGCCGCTACGCGCATGCCGATCGGATTCTTCGATGACAGCTCGTTCCGATTCTCACCGACGCGTGATCAAAATCTCGCCGCCGTTGCGGCAACGGGAGCATCGGTCATTCACACGACTGCCAACTGGGCGGCGATCGCACCGACCCGGCCGGCGAACGCCGCCGACGGCGGCGATCCCGCGTACAAGCTTGCGGATCTCGATGATCTGGTCTTCAACGCCGGGCTGCACAGCCTGCGCGTGATGATCAACGTCACGGGCACGCCGAAGTGGGCGAACGGCAACAAGACACCGAATCGGCTGCCGACGAGGCTCGGCGATTTCACCGCGTTCACGAAGATGCTCGCGACGCGGTACAACGGGCGCAGCGGTCACGGCAGCGTGGCGCTCTGGTCTGTCTGGAACGAGCCGAACATCGAGCTCTTCCTCGCACCGCAGTACTCGGGCAAGAAGATCGTCGGCCCTGCGAACTACGCCAAGCTCTACAAGGCCGCGTATGCAGGCATCAAGGCGGGTAACCCGGCGTCACAGGTCGCGATCGGCGAGACGTCGGCGCGCGGACGCGACAAGCCGCTCCCCGGCGTCAGTGGCAGCGTCGCTCCGGGCACGTTCGCCAAGCTGCTCGCCCAGGTCAAAGGCCTGAAGTTCGACGCGTGGGCGCACCATCCGTATCCCACCTCGCCGAACCTGCCTCCGCTGCAGAAGGTGCGGTATCCGAACGTCACCCTCTCGACGCTTCCGACCTTCGAGAAGCAGTTGAACGCCTCGTTCCACCGGACCGTGCCGATCTGGATCACCGAGTACGGTCATGAGACGAAGCCCGGTGAGCCGCACGGCGTCACGACGGCGAAGCAGGCTGCGTACGCCAAGCAGGCGCTGACCGTCGCGAAGAGCGACCCGAACATCCAGATGTTCATCTGGTTCGTATTCCGCGACTCGACGGGCAACCCGTGGCAGAGCGGCCTCGAGGTCGCGAGCGGTGCGCACAAGCCTGCGTACAACACGTTCAGCGCGATCGCGAAGCTCACGGATGGCCAGACGGTTGCGGTCGCCGCGAACAAGGCCCCGCGGCTGAAGGTGTACCTGCCGTTCCTCGCGTACTACAACCCGGCGGGCGCGCAGATCGGCGTCTACTACACCGTCTACGACGGCACGAAGATCGTCGCCCGCGGAACGCCAACGGCGATTCTCGGCACGGATCAGGGAGTCTCCTTCACCCCGGCGTTCACACCGGTGAAGAAGCACACCTACTCGGTGGTCGTCGTCGCGAACGAGCAGAACGGTCACTCCGAGACGCGCACGACGGCCGTCACGGTCAAGTAGCTCTAAGAAGCCTGATGCGTATGAGGGCACCTGTGGATGGTGGCTCCGGCACGGCGCATCTCGTTCTGGTCGGGCTTGAACGTAGCCACCGCTATGCCCTGCGCCCGACCAGAACGACCTGCTTGGCCTGAGCCATCCCCACACGCACCCAAATACGCATCACGCCTCTAACGCTTCGAGATCGCATAGATCACGCCACGGCCCCAGTCGGCGACCAGTAGGTCGCCGCTGGGGTCGACGGCGAGTGCGAGCGGGTGATCGAAGCCGGTGGCGAACGTGGTCGCCTTGCCGTGGACGATGCGCACGATCTTCCGCCCATGACGCCGCGAGAGGTACTCGCCCCATTCCGCGACGAAGAGATTGCCGCGCCAGGCGGCAATCCCGTCGGCCGACGAGTGGGGCTCGAGGTACGCGATCGGACGCTCGACGCCGCGGCAGGCCCCGATCAGCTTGCGCAGGGCGTAGCCCGCCCAGCATGCGGGCCACCCGTAGTCCGCGCCGGGATGAACGTGCACGACCATCTCGGCCGGCTCGTTGTCCCCGAGATCGTCGCGTCCGTTGACCGTCGCGTAGAGGTTGCGGCCGACGAACAGGAGCCCGTAGGGGTTGCGCAGCCCCGTCGCGACGACGCGCACCCCGCTGCCGTCGGGGCGGAACGAGAGGATCGCGGCGCTGCGCCGGTCGTGCTCGAGGCACGCGTTGCACGTCGAGCCCGAGCCGAGATAGAGCCGACCGTCCGGGCCCGCGACGATCGCGTCCTGCTGGTGCAGGTCGAATGGCAGCCCTCTGAGCACCGTGCGTTGCGAGCCCGAGCGCGTGAGGGCCTCGACCTTTCCGCTCTCGGCGACGTAGAGCGTGCGACCGCGCCACAGCAAGCCGAGCGGCACGACGAGCCGGCGAGCGAAGACACGGGGTCGCTTCGCGCCACGGGAAACGGAGACGATGGTGCCGGTGTCCTCGGCGACGTAGAGCCGCCGGTCGGGCCCGAAGGCGAGCGCGGTCGGATGCTCGAGCCCGGATGCGTAGACGGCGGCGTGGTAGCCGGCGGGTAGATGGATCGCCGCGGCGAGCGCGACGGTGGCGAGCGCGGCTCTCATGTTCGCAGCAGGCGCAGGACGACGGCGACCGCAGTCACCGACGCGGCGACGCCGACGGCCGCGAGGAGCACGCCGGCGGGGGTCGCCACCACTGAAGCGGCAAGCAGCATCAGGTTCACGAAGAGTGCGACGACGACGAGTGCGGTGAGCGTCAGCACGCGGCGGCCGAGCAATCGCCGCTCCGTCTTGATGCGGGCGTCGTGGT
>JACDGR010000182.1 GCA_013821525.1 Actinomycetota bacterium | reverse complement strand
ACCCGCTCGACGACGCCCTCGGGCTGGTAGTCAAGCTGCACCATCACCTTGCTACGGCTGTCGGAAAGACGATGGAAGGTGACAACACCGCCGTTTGTTTCCCGCTCGTGGCCGTGCACGCGACCCGCTCATCCGGGCGCTGCTCAGTGACCTCCGCGTCCCACTCCCGCGTCTTGCCACCAACCGAGGCAGCCCAGTGCAGATGCGTCTCATCGATCTGGCGCGCACCGAAATCGATGCAGTAATGACCGAATCAAGTCTGTACGAAAGGCTCGGTGCGCATTCGCCATCGCGGCGGTGGTCGATCACTTCAGCGAAGCGATCGTGCGGAACCCGATCGTCGGCCAGCGATCGGAGAACCCCGCCCTTCGGGTATCGCAGACCAAAAATCTGGGCAGACTTCCGGGTCTCAAATTCATGCGCACCCTCTGGGTCTGCAACGTTTCTGGCGGGCCGTTCGACTATGCAGCGACGAAATCGGGCGGTACTCCTCTCGGCTTGGAAGAAGCCCATCGTGGCCTGAAGACTGCCGGGGTGCGGCTGGCGCGGGCGCCGCCCCGAGCACTTTCCCTGCGTCGGCTGAGAAGATTCTCGCGGGCGTCGTTACAGGGGTTGGCCTTCTCGGGAGCAGCTCTGACCGTGGTCGACGTGTAAGTCAAAGCACACGAGAGCAAAGCCATCCGTGGACGCTATTCGGTGTCGTTAAAGTGCTGCTGAACGGGAGCGTCGTCTACCGGCATGAAGTCCGAGATCCTGCCGCCCAACATCGACCTGCAGGACAGCGTTCGTGCCATCTGACGATGGTCTTGCGCGTAGGTCAGGCCGCATGGTCAGCGACGAAAGAAGAGGTACGCGATGAACGATGCGGTCGCCGAACGGTTTGGATGAGTGCGTCCTCGCGCTGGGGCGAACGGCAGCATCTGACGAGCGACTGATCGGGTATCTTCGTGCGATGCGCGCGACGGTCAAGGAGACACGCGAGGTCGCAAAGGGGACGCTCTTGGTCGTCTTCGACGTACCCGGTGAGCCGCTCGCGTTCGAGGCGGGACAGTATTTCTGGGTGACGCTGCTCGATCCGCCCTACGACGATGAGCGGGGGGCGCGCCGGCACTTCTCGGTCGTCACCTCGCCGAATGAGCCCGGCGTGCTCGGCTTTTGCACGCGACTCCGCGACTCGGCGTTCAAGCAGTCGCTGGCGCAATTGCACATCGGCGACGAGGTCGACGTCGAGGTGCCGAAAGGGACGTTTGTGCTCCCCCGCGAGGCGGCGGAGCTGTACGTCTTCGTGGCAGGCGGCATCGGGATCACGGTGTTCCGGAGCATGCTGCTCGACATCGCGGAGCGGAAGCTTCCGTATCGCATCGCGCTCGTCTATTCGAACCGTGACCGCGAGTCGAGCCCATTCCTTGACGAGCTCGTGGAGCTTGAGCGGCGAATCCCCGACTTGCGAGTGATCCTGACAATGACGGACGACCCAACCTGGACGGGTGAGAGTCGCCGCCTCGACGCCGACGTACTGCGCAACCTGCTCGGCACGGAGTTCGATGCGTCCCGGTTCCTGGTCGCCGGGCCGCCGGGGCTGGTGGAAGCCGTCACCGCGAGCTTGGGAGCCGCCGGCGTTGCAGAGAAGCGGATCGCGAGCGACAGCTTCAGCGGCTACTAGGCGACTGTCGACGCGTCATGCGTTGCTCGCCTCTAGGGTCGCGGCGCGGGGCCTCGCCGGGGCAGACACGAAGAAAGTGGAGTCGACAAGGGATCACAGATGCTTCTATCTATGTCAAGTCGCGAGCGGTGCTCCGTGTTCGAGTAGGCGGTAGAGGCTGCGTGCGAGGTAGCTGCCTGTCTGTGTATTGCCCAGTCCGTGACCTCGTACCGTTTCGTTAGCGGAGGGAGAACGCGTCGGTCAGCCCGGGTTTGCGGCGCGTCGCGATCGACGACCCGCTTAATGTCGCCCAGATGGTGCTGATCCCAAAGTACGGCCGCAAGCTGATGGCGCTGCCGCCGATCGTGCCGGGAGGCCGAAGGCCCCAGTAATGACGATGTCGACCCAGTCGGCGGGCTCCACCATCGCGGGACTCCCACGGGGGAAACCCCGGTCGGCCGAGCATCGCCGTCGATAATCATTTGACGTTGCTGACTAAGTGAGAGCACGGTAGCCCGGCGACGAAGTAGGCGGCGCCTGTTCTGCGGGAACTCCGCAGTCGATCGGCGGCTTGTCAGCGAGGCTGTTCCTCCGTCGAGGTCCTATTGTCGAGAGGGAGGGCACTTCGCCTCGGCCTGGATCGTTTCGAGGAAAGGAGCATCGTGTCTAGCAGCAGAGATACCGGCAAGCTCGGCGACGACGGTGTCGGCGTTGCGCTGGCGGGTGCCGCGGCCCTTCTCATGGGGTTGTTGGTCGTGGTGCTCGGCGTCGTCGTGATCCTGATGTGGAGCGACGCGAGGCACTCGAGGGCCACTTCGACCGACAGGTCAGCATCGGCCGCGACGGCCCCGACAGCGGGCACCGATATGGGCGCCAGCTCCGGCTCTCTGAAGAGCTTTGCGGGTGCGGCGCCGACAAACGCCGGTGAAGTAGCAGCGGCGCATGCGCCCTACCCGGCGACGCTGCCGCCGGCACAGGCCGGGCCGGTCGCGCATGTCCGGCTCGCGCTGACCGACATCACCATCCAGATCGCGCCGGGTGTTCGCTACGCGGCCTGGGCTTGGGCCGGTGGCGCGCCGGGCCCGGTCATCCATGTGCGGCAGGGCCAGTTGGTCAAGATCACGCTGACCAACAACGGTGCGATCCCGCACTCGGTCGACTTCCATGCCGCTCGGATCGCTCCGAACAAGGCGTTCACGGATGTCTTCCCGGGTAAGTCTGTCAGCTATACGTTCCGGGCCAACGACCCGGGTGTCTTCATGTATCACTGCGGCACCAAGCCGGTGCTGATGCACATCGCGAACGGCATGTACGGCGCGATCGTGGTCGAGCCGAAGCCGGGTGTGCTGCCGAAGGCCGACAAGAACTACGTGCTCGTCGCGAGTGAGTGGTACCTCTCAAACGACGGTATCGGCACGCCGGCGACCTTCAACATGGCGAAGGCGCACGCGCGCCAGCCGGACTGGATGACCTTCAACGGCTACTCAGGCCAGTACGTGACGCATCCCCTCACGGCCGATCCTGGTCAGCTCGTCCGTTTCTGGGTCGTTGACGCGGGGCCGTCGCTGGACACCGACTTCCATATCGTCGGCACGATCCTCGACACCGCCTACGCGTTCGGTGACATGAACCCGGCCGACGCGCTGCACAACGTGCAGACGGTCACAGTCCCGGCCGGCGGTGGCGGCGTCTTCGACGTCAAGATCGACCAGCCCGGTCTCTACCCCTTCGTGTCACATGCCTTCGCGGCAGTCGACCAGGGCCAAGTTGGCCTGCTCAACGTCGGCAACGTTAAGGGGAAGATGTCGCACTGAGGCTGGACTCGCTCCGCCGGCCGGCCCCGGAACAGCTGTTAACACGGTGGCTAGGGCGAGATGCTTACGCCCAGGACGGCAGCCCGCGCCGTTTGGGCACAAGCACGCGTCGTGTCAGAGCGAGCCACGTGGTGGCGCAGTGCCTGTCCAGTGCCAGACCGTAGGAGCCTGTCCCTTCGATCGCGAACACGCGTCGGCCCGTCGCGTGCTCCTCGACGAGCCTCAGCGCCTCCGTGTAACTGTCGTTGTTCGCGACCACCGTCGCCTCGACGATGACCGCGCCGCTGGCAACCTCCACGACCGCGAGCGCGTGCGTGTCGCGGTGCGGGTCGACACCGACGATGTAGTCCAGCTGATCTGCGAGCATCCGTTTACCGACCTCCAGCCGAAATGTTGGGGGACACGAACCGGTGTCGGTCTGGGGATGCAAAACCGCGGGCGGCAGAACTGTGACGGGTCACGCGCTCACTACGCGGACAGGCTTCTGAACAAGGCCAGCAAGCGGACGCCAGGCCTACACCGGACTCTCCGCTCGGACACATCACTGGAAAGACACCGCAGCAACGCGTCATTCGAGAATCGAGTCACAAACCGAGAGCACGGGAGCCAACCTGCCAAACGCCCCAGACGGGACGACCCACACACTCACAGTTCAGGAGTGACGTCCAAGGTGCCTGAGTCGAGGAGAGCGTCAAAGTTCAATCGAGCGCCCGCAGAACGCGAGCCGTAGCAGCGGCTTCGCAGCCCGCGCGTTCCTCTGGCGAGACGGAACGGCATACGCGATCTCCGAACCCTCCCCGGTGACACGACCAGACAGGCTCACGGGATCAACGATCGCCGTGTCTGTGACGCGAATTACAACATCGGGCGTTCTCTGGCGCGACGATGTGATGACGGATCTCAAACCCGGGTCACGCTCGTACTGTCGAACTCGTCCGGAGTACCCGCGGATGCCGTAGGTGCTGCGCAGGCACACTAGTCCGATGCGAACTAGTTCGGTCGGTACTACGAGTCTGACGGCGACGGAATATGCGGTGCTCGGTCTTTTGAATTCGCGCGCCGACCAATCAGGGTATGACCTGCTGAAACGGGTTGAACGCTCGGTCGGGTACATGTGGGCGCCGGCGAAGAGCGGCCCTATACACGGTGCTTGGCCGGCTCGACGCCGCGGGGCTCGTTTCGTCGCACACTGCCAAGGAGCGCGGTCCGGCGAAGGAGCTGTACTCGCTCACCGGGGCTGGGCGAGAGGTACTCCAAGCCTGGCTCTCGGACTCGACGCTCGACTTGACCCCGCCACGCGACCTGTTTCTCCTTCAGGTCTTCTTCGCGCGTCGAGCTGCACCCGGCGCCGCCGCGGAGCTGGTGATCGCCTATCGCGAACATGTCGCACAGCTGCTCGCGGCGTGGGAGCAACAGGAGGAGGCCGAACCAGAAGCGTCGCCGCTCGATTTGATCTCGTTTCGGTTTGCGCTCCTGCGCGGCCGTGCGACACTCGGCTGGTGCGACGAGACGCTCGAGGTCCTCGGCGAGGTGGGTTCGTGAAGATCCGCGTTGCGTTCATCGGGCTCTGCGTGCTGTTTGCGCTCACGTCGTCAGCAGGCGCGCGCAGTACTGCTGCGCCGTATTGCCTCTCACAGGGAGATGGTTTCCGGCAGGTTTTCTTTGCCGCCGCTGACGGGGTTCGCCTGAACGGGATCACGACCGGCAAGGGCGCACTCGGACTTGTCCTCGGGCATCAAGTCGGGAGCGACTCCTGCGAGTGGTACGCGATGGCGAAGCTCTTCGCAGGCCGCGGCTACCGGGTGCTGGCGATCGACTTCCGCGGCTTCGGCCTTTCGCCTGTCCCGAAGCGAGGGAGCACGACAGCGCTTGCCGCAGACGTCGGCGGCGCCGCGGACGAAGTACGGCGGCTGGGCGCCCGGCGAGTTGTGGCGATTGGCTCGTCGATGGGCGGAACCGCCGTCGTGATCGCAGGGGCGACGCCCGCCTATCACCTTGCCGGGATCGTCTCGATCTCCGGTGCAGGCTCATTCTGGAGCAACGACGCGTTACAGGCCGCTCGCCGCCTCAAGATTCCCGCCCGGTTCATGGCAGCCAAAGAGGACGGGACGTTCCCAGACGACGCCCGAACCATGGAAAGCCGAGCGCCGACGAAAGACAAGGCGCTGCTGATCCTTCCCGGCGGCTCGCACGGGACTTCGCTCCTCGAGAACACCTACACGGAGCGCCGTGCCCGTGTGTTCGTACTCGCCTTCCTACGCCGGACAGCAAGGCCCTGAAACCATCCCGTGGAGTGCAGAGAAACATGATCGTCATGCCGCGGCCCGCTCGTACTCGCGGACGAGGCCGCCGAGTAAGTCGCGACGACTCAGCTGAGGAGCATGCGGGGTTGACTCCAATCGAAGCGATGGGGGCGAGCGGTCGTGTCGGGAGGTTCGAGGTTCCGACAGACGACGAGGTACCCGGTTGACACAAGCAAGTGTGACATCCAGCAGATGGGAGGCTGGCTGACGCTACCCGCCTCGACGCCGAGACGGCCGGCTCGCGTCCCGCTCGTATCACGCCGGACATGCACGACTGGCAATGGAAGTCCCTTACCGAAGCCGTCGCTCGCGTTGAGCAGTACGGCATCCGCGGCTTCATCGAAGCCGCCGCCGGCAATCCAGTCCCGGTGATCCTCGAGGTGGCGCGCACCCTCAACGCCGATCTCGTCGTCCTCGGAGGTGGCCACGAGACGAATCGTGGCGTGACACAGAAACGAGCGGATCCATCACACGCCCGCATCTACGCGATCTCGAATGCGACGCCCTCGTCGTAGCCTTGCTTAAGGCTTGATCAGCCGTTCGACCGCGAGGCGTAGTGCTTTGCGCTGGCGGTTTCGAGTTCTTGAGTTGTCACCGCACCCGGGGTCAGTAGCTTTCTCGACGCAGTCTTTAAGCGCTCTCGCTGGAGAAACCGACAGATCTGAGTCCCGAACTCGCTAGCCGCTACCGCGCCAAATCAGCTTCATCTCGCTGACAGCAAAGCTTGCGACCGCGTTTGCCGGTCGGTAGAGCACAGTCACTCGCGGTCGCTCACACAGCCAACTACCTGACCAACCCCGGGCCTGTCAGTTTAGGTTGTAGGGACGGACGGCGCCGACGAAGGAGAAACCATAGGTTGGCTCGTCAAGGCTCGAGATTTTGACGACGTCTCCTGTGTGTGGGGCTTGGATGAATCGCCCGTCGCCGATGTAGATGCCCTCGTGCTGTGGGCCGAGGACGGGGTTCTGGTCGAAGAAGAGGAGGTCTCCTGGGGCGATTTCGCTCAGGGGGATGTGGAGCCCTTCGTAGTATTGGGCGCCGGTGTAGTGCGTGAGTTTCACACCCAGTTGGCCGTACACGTACATCGCGAG
>JACDGR010000181.1 GCA_013821525.1 Actinomycetota bacterium | reverse complement strand
ATTGGGAACCCAGGCTGCAAACGCCCCAGCGATAAGGAGCCCGCCGACGATGTCCCTGAGGATCGCCGCCCACTCCATGACAAAGACGTGTGAGGTCGCGGTGAATCCCTCAGGCGTGCGAAGGCGCTGCCAGATCGACCCTTGCGTAGGGATCGACATGTCCATAGCCGCATGCCCTTCCATTGATCCCCGGCGACCTTTAGCGGCTTCCGCGCGTGCCTCTTCAACGAGGCGCTGCGAAAGGAAGACTCGGAAGAGAAGAGCGATGAAGACGATCATCAGCGGGCCCCCGATGAACTCCGCGAGCGTGAAACGCCAACCGAGAAGCAGGGCCATGATGATCCCAAGCTCGATCACCAGGTTCGTTGAGGCGATCTCGAACGCCATCGCGGCCGTGAAGTTCGCGCCCTTGACAAACAGCGAACGGGCAAGGGCGACAGCGGCGTAGGAGCAACTCGACGATGCGGCGCCGAGTCCGGTTGCGAGAGCGAGCGTCCGTGGGGAGTCGTCAGGCAGCAGACGGCGGATCTGGCGCTTGGAGACGAGCGTCTGCACGATCGCCGAGAGAAGAAAGCCAAGGATGAGAGCCCAGAGGATCTCCCAGGTCATCCCAAGCGCGAACGAGAGCGCACGCCAGATTTGATGGGGCAGATCAAACGCAAGCAGCAGGCTCACGGACGCAGCCCCGCTCGCTCAGGACTCACCATGTTGGTCTCGGCTTCGAAAACGCGGCTTCGCCACTTCAGCAGCACGACGCGTCACCTTGCTGTTTTGGCGGACAGATCTGATCGGAGTAGGAGCAGAACACGCAGCAGTCACCAGAGAGCGGCCGTAGGCGCGCATGACATGCCGCGCATTCGAAGAAGAATTGGCAGGCGTTGGTTGGCATCTCTTCGATCGTCGCAGCGCCGCACTCCGGGCAAGTGATTCTCGCGCGCGTGATGATGAGCGGCGCGGAGCTTGTCATCTGGTCTTTGCGAAACGCTTGACCGCTTCGAGCAGCTCCTCCGACTTCGCCTGCGCCTCCTTTTCGTCACCGGAGGCGAGCGCTCCTGCGACGCAATGCTTGACATGCTCTTCAAGGATCTGGAAGCCGAGGCTTTCAAGCGCGGTCGATACAGCACCGATCTGGGTGAGGATGTCGATGCAGTAGCGATCCTCGACAACCATCTTCTCGATGCCACGCACCTGACCTTCGATTCGATGCAGACGTTTGATGTGCGCGTCCTTGTGCTCGTGATAGCCGTAATGCTGCTCGACCTTCTTCTCGGTAGCGCTCATTTCACTCCTTCCCTGGCAGTGCGGAAGCGGCGCAGCCGCAGGCTGTTTGAGACGACAAAGATGCTTGAGGCGGCCATCGCCGCTGCTGCGATGATCGGGTTCAGAAGACCGGCGACCGCGAGCGGAATCGCAGCGACGTTGTAGGCAAACGCCCAGAAGAGGTTGCCCTTGATCGTCGCGAGCGTGCGCCTGGCGAGCCGGATCGCATCAGAGGCGGCACGCAGATCGCCTGAGACAAGTGTCAGATCGGACGCTTCGATCGCGACATCGGTTCCCGTGCCGATCGCGAGACCGAGATCAGCCTGCGCAAGTCCCGGTGCGTCATTGACACCATCACCGACCATCGCAACCACCTCACCCTCGTTCTGCAACCTCAGCACTTCAGCGACCTTTTCTGAGGGAAGCACCTCGGCGAGCACCTCCTCGATACCGACTTCGTTTGCGATCGCATGGGCGGCCCGAGCGTTATCGCCGGTCAGAAGAATCGGGCGAAGCCCGAGTGCCTTCAACTCGCGGATTGCCTCGGCCGAGGTCGGCTTGAGCGTGTCGGAGAGCGCGAGGAGCCCATGAAACGATCCGTCCCAGGCGACAGCGATAACCGTTCGCCCCTGCTCTTCGGCGGCAGCCTGCCAAGTATGCGCCTCATCCGACATTTCGATCGCCCACTCAGCCAGGAAGGAGGGCCGTCCGACAAGGATTGCCTTTCCTTCGACCACAGCTTCAATTCCGAGCCCGGCGTGATTGCGGAACTCACCGAGCGCCGGAAGAGCGCCTTCCGATGCGGCGGCTCGCGCAAGTGCCTGGGCGAGCGGATGCTCACTCCCAGCCTCAGCGGCACCCGCAAGACGCACTAGCTCGTCTCGTGTTGCCCCGAGCGGCCACGCATCGACAAGGCGCATGCGTCCCTCGGTGATCGTGCCCGTCTTATCGAGCAGCACCGTCGTGATCCGGCGCGTCTGCTCAAGCACCTCCGGCCCCTTGATCAAAATCCCAAGCTGCGCACCGCGACCGGTTCCAACCATCAGCGCGGTTGGCGTCGCGAGCCCCATCGCACACGGGCAAGCAATGATCAAGACAGCGACGGCAGCGCTGACCGCTACTGACGCGTCCGACCCAACGAGCAGCCATCCGGCAAGCGTCGCAAGCGCAATCACGAGCACGATCGGCACAAAGATCGCCGCAACGCGGTCAGCGAGCCGCTGCGCATCAGCCTTCCCCGCCTGCGCCTGCTCGACAAGGCGGGCGATCTGCGCAAGCGCAGCCTCGCTGCCGACATGCGTCGCCCGAACAACAAGACGGCCAGAGGCGTTGATCGTCGCCCCTGCGACATCTTCCCCAGGCCCAACCTCGACCGGCACCGGCTCGCCGGTCAGCATCGACTGATCGATCGCGGAGGCACCCTCGACGACGACACCGTCAGTCGCGATCTTCTCGCCCGGCCGAACAACGAACAGGTCACCGAGCACAACCGCTTCGACCGGCACCAGCGTTTCGATGCCGTCGCGGATAACGCGCGCGTCCTTCGCTCCGAGTTGCAGAAGCGCACGAATCGCCGATCCCGAGCTTCGCTTGGCCCGCGCCTCGAAGAACCGCCCGAGGAGAACCAGCGACGTGATCACAGCCGCGACTTCAAAATAGCCCTCGGCACGGAGTCCGAAAACAAGCACGACCGCTGACCAGCCCCAGGCGGCCAGGGTGCCGATCGAGACGAGCGTGTCCATACTCGCCGCGCCATGACGCGCATTCAGAAACGCGACCCGATGGAACTGCGCGCCGCTCCAAAAGACAACCGGGGTCGCAAGCACGAGCGACAACCACTCCCAACCGGAGAAGCGAAGCGGCGGCACCATCGCGAGAAGCACAAGCGGCACCGCAAGTAGCGCCGCCGCGATGAGCTGCCTCGGCGGAGCGTGCGAATTGCGACCTGCATCCTTGTGAGCGTCCTGATCGAGACGCGGGTGCGCGTGGTAACCGATCTTCTCGACCGCAGCGAGAAGACGTGCCGGTTCGACGAGCGCCGGGTCGTAATCGACTGAGGCGGTCTCAGTCGCGTAATTGACGGTTGCCCTAACACCCTCAACCTTGTTCAGGGTGCGCTCAATCCGCGCTGCGCACGAGGCGCACGTCATCCCTTCCAGCGCAAGCGTGGTCTTCTCGCGCAGCTCGGTCAGAGGTTCGGCGACCGCAGCCATCGTTTTAGGCAGCCACCTCGTAGCCCGCTTCATCGATCGCCGCGAGAACAGCCTGCTCATCAAGCGGCTCCCCGGTCACGGTCACAACCTTCGCGTCGAGATCGACATCAACAGACTCAACACCAGCAACAGTCGAGACTTCGCTCTTGATCGCCGCTTGGCAATGCGCGCAAGAAACGCCCGGAACGCTAAAGGTGAGAGTGCTCATCGTGCTTCTCCTTTGATCGACGCCCTCAACTATACCCTTTGGGGGTATGAAGGGAGCGAACCAATGCGGCGATCACGAATCGCCCAATCCGCCTCTAGCCATCTGGTGCCGCGAACTGGGATCCCGAGCAGTTATCGCGCCAGCTGCTCGACGAGGATCAAGACCCCAAGGCCGAGGAGTGCGATTGCTGCCAACCGCTCCGCCCATTCTCTGGCCGCAGCGCCGAGCCGGGAACCGACTCGCAGTCCGACTTGGGCGAGCGCGAATGCTTGGACGCCAATGAGGATTACGGCGAGCCAGATCGAGAGCTGAAGCAGACCGATCGTGAAGCCCATTGCCAGTTCGTCGAGGCTGATGCTGATGCCAAGGCCAATCAGCGCGAGGCCGCGTCCGGTAGAGAGGGACGC
Source organism: Actinomycetota bacterium (assembly GCA_013821525.1). GTDB lineage: Bacteria > Actinomycetota > Thermoleophilia > Gaiellales > Gaiellaceae > PALSA-600. Next base: position 2,879 of record JACDGR010000181.1, on the reverse strand, counting down.
GACCTCTTTCTCCTCGTCCGCTTCTTCCCCGCTGACAAGCAAGTAGATCCCGAGCGCAATCAGACATCCAGCAGCGATGTAGTTGGCAACACTCCCGAGGGTGCTGCCAATACCGCGCCCCACTCCGATGCCGATCAGCGGCATCGTCATTTCGAAGCTTGACATCAAAAGGCTCGCGCGCAACTGCGCGCGCTTTGGAAGGCCTGCGATCCCGAGCGCGGTAGCGACGGCAAATGTGTCGAGTCCGAGCGGGAGAACGAAAAGGAGGAGCTTTAGCATGCTCTGTGCTCTTATCAGGCAACCACCCATTCCGGCGGGCTTCGCCTTCGAACATGCTGAGCGCTCCGCCTGACTGCTTCCACACCGCCGTAGTTACCTGGCGGAGGTGTGAGTGGCTAGTGCCCGGCGCGCGGGGTCTTCTGGTGCTTGAGCGCCAGTCGCGCGGCGCCGTAGATCACGCCCCCGAGGACAGCGATCCAAAGCAGCATCATCGGAACCATCCAAAGCCAAGACCAACCGTTCTGGGTCTTCATGTAGTGATACACGATCGTTCCTCTCGTCTAAGTTGCCTTGACGGTAGGTCGATCAGAAGGCGGGAACGTCGGGGGCGGGGCGTATACCTGGTCAGGGTTTTCTACGGATCGGGTGGGCAAGGCCGAGTTGCGCGGGAATCACAGACGCTCGCGCCGTGAGCGAAAGGGCCTTCCCGGCGCGTTAGGGGCGTGCAGTTCGTGTGATCACGAGCGTCATCTCGCCTGCGAGCGGTCAGGAATCGATGACGGGCACCGTCACGACAAAGCAATCACGAGGCTGACGATCAGGCTCGACCCGGCGAGTCACGAGCATCGAAGTGCTTCCCATGGTCGGGCTCTGCGTCGCTGCCAGAGATCTGCAGCAGATGCTCTTCGCCACGGTGATCGACCTGCAGAGTGGTGTGATCGATCTCGAAGCGTTCGTTGAGCATGGCTTCTAGCTCACGGCGAATGCCGTGGCAATCCTCGTCCTTGCCGACAAGCACATGCGAGGAGAGAGACGGGAAGCCAGAGGCGACCTCCCAGACATGCAGGTCATGCACCTCAGAGACGCCTCGGCAACCCGCGATCGCCTTGCCAATCTGATCGACGCTCATCCCTTCAGGGGCGATCTACAGCAGCACCGTCCCAGAGTCGCGAAGCAGGCCGTAGGAGGCGCGGAGCATGATCGCCGCGACAATCAGTGAGGCGATTCCGTCAGCTCGCTGGAAGCCGGTCGTGATGATCACGAGCCCGGCGATCGCCGTGAAGATAAAGCGGCCAGATCAGCGAGGATGTGTTGGAAGCTTCCCTCGATATTCATCGATTCGCGGTTTGCTTTCGAGTTCGGCGCTGTAAATCAATGATCGTGCTGCCCGTAGATCGTCTTCCAGGAGTCCCAGGTGATCTTGAGGATGACGACGGTGATGACAAGGCCAATGATCGGGTCGGCGATCGGCGCGCCGAGCCCAACGACAATGGCGCTTCCGATCACCCCGAGAGAGACGAAGCCGTCGACGCGCGCGTGATTGCCGTCCGCTATCAACGCTGGGCTATCGAGACGCTTACCACCGCGCAAGCGGACGCGTGCTGCGATCTCGTTGCCGATAAACCCGACGAGCCCGGCTCCAGCGAGCACCCAGAGATGTGTCAGATGCTGGGGATGGATGAAACGCAGGATCGTTTCGTAGAGCGCAACCATCGCGGAGATGAAGATCGCCCCGACAACAGCAAGGCCCGCCCAGCGCTCACCCCGCACCGAGCGCAAAAAGAAGGCGATACCGAGCGGGATCGCGGTGAGCCCATCCCCGAAGTTGTGGATCAGATCCGCGAGCAAGGCAACACTTCCGGTTGTAAGAAAGATGAGCGTCTGCACCGCTGCGGCGAGCGTCAAAACGACCAGGCTGATCGAAACCGTCCTCACACCATCCCGCGAGCGGATGATCGAGCGATCTACAAGACCATGTGAGTGCCCATGTCCGCCGCGGACATGATCGCCGTCATGCTCGTGCCCGTCGTGCTGGTGCTCATCATTGTGATCGTGGTCGTGCGGCTGGTCGCCATGATCGTGCGCTTCGTGTTCGTCGGCATGTTGCTTCACTACGCTCATTCCGCAAACGCCGCTTCGTCGTCGGCAAGCCGCAGATGTGCGACGTGGTTCGCCGATTCTTCGAGGAGGACGCCGACGTGACTGTCATGTAGCGCGTAGAGGACGTTGCGTCCGTCACGCTCGCCCACGACAAGGCGTAGCAAGCGAAGAATCCGCAGCTGATGGGACACGGCTGACTGCTCCATGCCGACTGCTTCAGCCAGCTCGGTCACGGAGCAGGATGATTCGAGTAGGCGCGCGAGAATCAGCACGCGACTTGGCGTGGCGAGTGCCTGCATGGCTTCAGCGATCTGGTTCGCCATCTCCAGATCCACGTCGGCGCCACGAAATGTCGTTGCTGAGGAGTGGCCCATACTTCGACACTACATGAATGGTTGTTCATACGTGCATTCTATTGTCACCCGGCCCTTTGCCTCGCGAGCAGTTCGCGGCGTAGCGCGCACATGTCATGGGAGATCGCCGGTCAGATCGGCCCGCACTCCGAGCCCGGCGTCGATGGCAGGGGCTGGTTGTGGCAGCTTCCGCGGCGAAGAACCCACCGGCGAGGTCGCCGCGTCTTCGTCGAAGTCTCCGGATCGGCGCTCGCTGCATCGGCGGGGAGCGCTTCGGATACCGCCCGCGCGATCGAGACCGAGGGCCGTAGTGGTCCGTCCCGGGTTTGACGCCGGCTTAATTTCCTGGAAGATCGCTGTCCGGGAGAAGGGAGCTGTGTGTGATGGGTCGTCCTCGGAAGTATTCGATCGAGTTGCGGGAGCGGG
>JACDGR010000180.1 GCA_013821525.1 Actinomycetota bacterium | reverse complement strand
CCCCAAACGAGACCGCCGCGAACTACCGGTCCGACACGGCCGGGAAGACCGAATCAGACCACGAGATCAAAAACGAAAACCAACTAAAACAGTCGGCGTAGAACCCGGGACGGACCAAGATCGTGCTTGCCGGGATGCGTGGTGATCGGTCTGTCCGTGATGTCTGTCGCGAGCATGGGATCGCGGAGACGCTGTATTACGGGTGGCGTGACCGGATCCTCGAGGCCGGCCGAGGTGCCCTGGCCGGCAAGGAGGAGCGCAGTGGTGAGCGCGAGTTGCGCCGCAAGGTCGCCGAGCTCGAGCGAGCGCTGGGACGCAAGACCTACGAGCTTGAGATCGCGGGAAAAGCATTGGGGACCTGGCAGTGAGCATGCGCGTCGCTCGGTCCCGTGTGCTGGTCGCCGAGGGCTACGCCTTGGCGAGTGTGGCGCGCGTCATGCAGATCACCCGTCAGGCGCTCTACCGCGTCCCGAAGCCGCGTCGGGCGCCGGCGCGGCGTGCGCCGGCCGTCGGTTCGGTCGACGCGGCGATCGTCGAGGTCGCGAAGGCGAACCCGACCGACGGCTACCGCATCATCACGGCCTGGGTCGGGCGCAAGCTCGGCGTCGCGGTGAACCGCAAGCGCGTGCTGCGCGTGATGCGCGAGCAGCAGCTGATCCAGCGCTGCGGCCGCGAGCCCAAGCGCCGGCGGCCGGGGTTCTTCAAGGTCGACCGTCCCGGCCAGCTCTGGCATCTGGACATGACCTCGGTCTGGGTCGCCGAGCACGGCTGGGTCTACCTGAACGCGATCATCGACTGCTGCACGCGGGAGATCGTCGGCTGGCAGCTCAGCCTGCGCTGCCGCGCCAGCGAGGCGATCACGTTGATCGAACGAGCAGTGCTCGCGCAGGCCATCGCGCCGGGAACGCTCACCCTCGGTACCGACAACGGCTCGGCGTTCACCGCCCGTGCGACGCGACTGGTGATCTCGGCTCTCGGCGTCAAGCATCGCCGCGGCGGCTACCGCGACCCCGAGAGTCAGGCCTTCATCGAAAGCTGGTTCCGCTACCTCAAGGAGCGCTGCGTCTGGCGCAACGAGTTCGAGACGCTCGAGCAGGCACGGGAGGTGATCGCCGCCTACATCGACCACTACCACGACCGGCCTCACAGCCGGCTCGACTACAAGACGCCGCACGAGGTCCGCGCGACGTGGGACGATGCACAAGGAGCACTACTGAAAACCGCGGCCTGAACTGTCAACGCCGCCGGGGAGCGCTCCAACAATGCAGAGGCCGCTCCTTGGCGTCGAGCTCGCAGCGGATCTTCGTGTCCTTAACAAGCCGGTCGCGCATACCCCGAACCTGGACACGGGAGGGGCGAAAAAGCGGCAGCGGCGCTCCGGCCCAGACGAGCATCCGGACGTCCACCCGCTCGGCGAGTTCAGCCAACAAAGTACGGAGGATCACCTGCTCCCCTGAACGCTCGAGCGCGAAAGAAGGAGTCAGGTACCAGCCGGTGAGATGGACGTGCGAGCGGGCCTGGCTCAGCTCCGCAGCAATCCGAGGGAGAGCCTCGGCGCCGTCGATCAGTATCTCCAGCGAGTTTCCGGGCCGCGGCGGCGGAGCCCCTTCGGCCCAGCCGCCCGCGGGCGGGTCAAGCGCGCGGTTCCAGCCGATCCGGGCCAGCCGGCGCCGATGATGGCGACAGATCTGCTCGGTCAGCGCGTCACCGACCCAGCCGGCGACGGCGAGTTTGCCCTGCCGCAGCTGTTCACGGGTGCGCGGCAGAAGTCCCGGGGGCGCGTGGGTCACAGCCTTATTAGACCTTGCGGTAGCGGGCGTCGCTCAGCGAGTAGAGCGCGAATGCGACGAGGCCTGCCGCGACGATCCCGAGCAGATAAGGCCCGTAGCTTCGGTCAATCAGACTCGCGAGGGCCCCGTCGAGACCGACAGCCTGCGAGGCGCTGTAATCCACGGCGGCCTTGATCAAGAAGACGCCAATCAGAGCAAAGACGACCATCCGTGCGAGCAGACCAAAGACGCCGATAAACGAAACCCATCTCTTCGTCGCAGGGCTCATCTCGGCCGTTTTCTGCTGCTCGAGGAACTTCTCCGAGACCCCGAGGTAGCCCTGATAGAAACCGACGCCGATCAGCACAAGCCCCGCGATGCCGACCAGCCACTGGCCGCCGGGCCAGCCGAAAACGCCCGCCGTCGTCTTCTTCGCACCAGTGCCACTGCCGCCGGCACCCGCGATGATCCCGATCGCAAGCACGCAGAGGCCCGAATAGACAACGCCGCTCGCGAAGCCCGCCACACGCTCGACGGCGCTGTCTCTCGCCTCGGGGCCATGCCCAAGGAGCGCCCGGACAATCCGCCAGAACGCATAGCCGCCGAGCCCGATCGCGACGATCACCAGCAGCGTCTTACCCAACGGCTGATGAACGATCGTATGAAGAGCGCCTTGCTGGTTGGTCGTCTTGCCGCCATGGCCAATGGCCAGCTTCACCGACAGGACGCCGATGATCCCGTAGATCAGCCCACGCGCGACAAACCCGGCCCGCGCAAACCACTCAAACCCACGGCTCTGCACCACCTGCTCACCCTTACGCCTACCGCCCGACACAACCGACGTCATCTCAGGTGCCCGCCCGCCGAACCGAGACGCCGTGCGCGACCAGCTAATTGCGAGGCAAGGCGGCCCCCATGGCGAGCACCAACCCTGAACAGACGACGCCGGTGGCGAAGCGGGATCCGCCGCCAAAGGTCATAGGCGCTCAACGCGAGACCGAACGGTCCGAGACGGCGAAGCAACAACGTGCGAAGACCGAACACGCAGACCCGATGCCCGACCGGCCGATTCGCTAATCACCCCTCGCGGCGGCGCTTCTCGCCGCCGGCATGGGGTGCTCCGCCGCAAGACCACGCTCCGGGGTAGCAACTGCCCGGACGATGGCCAGCCGCATCGAGCAGATTCTCGGTTCGCCGGTCCCAAATCATCTCTGGCTCGCCCGGAAAGCCGGCAACTCGCTTCTGCTGTTCAGGCACAACTGCACGCCAAACAGCAAACCAACAGAGCTGAGTCCCGAGCCTCAGTCAGCTGACGCTCGGGAGCGCACCGCTATGGAGGAGCGCCCACGAGGGAGAGGACGCTCCGCACCCGGCCCGACGCAGAGAAAGCGGCGCGGACACCACGCTCGGCAACGATCCTCTGAGCCTTGACTCCATATACGGGAGAGAACGCTGTGCTGAGCTGCCTGTCGCGGTCAACCCGTATCTGTTCCTGGATCTGCCGAGTTAGCAGGATAAAAGCATCCCAAAGGAGGAGTCGCCATGGGTATCGGACTAAGCCTCATCTTGCTCGCGGCTGGCGCGATCATCACGTTTGCGGTTCATGTCTCGACGAGCAGTGCGTTCAACCTGCACACGATCGGGATCATCCTGCTCGCCGTCGGCGCGCTCGGTGTAGTGATGTCACTGATCTTCTGGTCGAGCTGGGGCGGCTTCGGCGGAAGCCGCAGCGACACCACAGTCGTCCAGCGCTAAACGATCAAAACCCCGTTCCCTGGCGGCGACCGCTTCGCCGCCAGGGCCAGGGGAGGCGTCCCACTTCTTCCGGGGAATGTGTGGCGAAGGCTGCGCTGGCGCCTGCTTGCTCATCGCTGCAATACGAGCAGAACGTGACGACCACCTTGGCCACCGCAAACCCGACACCACCCTGCGCATCTACACACCCCAATGGAGCGACCGCGACGCGCAGCAAAGCACCATCGGACAACAGGTCGACCCCCTCCTCAGGGCGAAGGAGGTCGTCTCATCCCAGATCACAACGCTTGGCTCTCGGCGGAGGACGCGAAGATCCTTCGATGCTCAACCCCGCGTGATCGAGAAGCTCTCGGCCAAGGACGCCATGGGATTGACAGTCCTGCAGTCGATGACCCCAGCTCGTCGATCGAGCTCAACCCTTGGTCACATTCGCCACGAAGGGCGATGGCTTTCTACGAAGCCAAGTTCTCCCCGGTCATCGTGCGATCTGTCGTACCTGATCGCGGCGTATCTTTTCCGTGACCTTTCCACAAGCGGCGGTTATCCACCTCAAGAGAAGCCACGGATCCACATTTGGACGCGTTGGGCTGTATGTCCCATCGAAGCGACCGCTGGGTCACGCCGCGTGCCAAGCAGTCTCACGATGCGTTAGCGTTCGAGAATCGCCAGCTGCTCGCGAACCCTCAACTCGGAAAGGCTGACCAAACGACCTCATCTCGGTCGCGGAGCGGCCGGGAGATCCGATGGTGGAGATAGGCGACGCGTCCATCGTCGATGACCCGAAGCTCGCGCTCCGATGGATTCGGCGACTCGACTACGTCTATGCGCCCGTTAGAGAGGTGCGCTCGACGGCGAACCCCTCCCTGACATCCATCCGGACGACCATGTCCGGCCGAGTTTGGCACCTTGCATCTCTGCAGGTTGCCGAGCCGTCTTCGGGCCGTTCCCTCAGCCTCTCTCGATGTGAACAGGAAATCCGCGTGCATGCATCTTGCCAGAACGTTTTCCGTGGACGCCGCTCACCGCGCGACGCGTGCGGATCCGCCCGCAACGAGTCGCCCAACCTCCTTCAACGTCGCCATCGACGTGTCGCCCGGGGTCGTCATCGCGAGCGCTCCGTGTGCGATTCCGTACGCCAGCGAGGTGTCGACGTCGAAGCCTTGGAGGAGCCCGTAGACGAGACCTGCCGCGAACGAGTCTCCGCCGCCGACACGGTCGAAGATCTCGAGATCCGTCATACCGGGGCCGACCGCGAAGGACTCCCTCGTGCTCGCGACAGCGTTCCAGTCGTTCCTCGTCGCCGTGTGGGCCTCACGCAGTGTCGTCGCAACCAACGCAAGACGCGGGTACGCATCGACAATGCGGGCATGGAGGGCGCGGTACGCGTCGACCTCCAGCCCGGTGAGCGAGGCGTTCAACCCCTGAATCTGAAACCCGAGCGCCGCCGAGAAATCCTCCTCGTTCCCGAGGAGGACGTCGACCTGCTCGACCAACCGTCGGTTCACGACAGCGGCGGCTTCTTCCCCTCCCAGCGCTTGCCAGAGCGAGGCGCGATAGTTGAGATCGAACGAGACGACAGTGCCGTGCGCGCGCGCCGCCGCCATCGCCTCGAGTGCGACCTCCGCGCTCATGGCCGAGAGCGCGCCGAAGACGCCGCCGCAGTGGAACCAGCGGACACCGTCCCGCCCGAAGAGCGCCTCCCAGTCGACGTCGCCCGGCTTCAGCGCGGACGCAGCCGACCGGCCGCGATCCGAGCAGCCCAAAGCGCCGCGCACCCCGAAGCCCCGCTCGGTGAAGTTGAGCCCGTTGCGTATCTCGCGGCCGACGCCATCATAGGGCGCCCACTGCAGGTGGGCTTGCTCGACCCCGCCCTGCAGCATCAGGTCCTCGATCAGGCGGCCGATCGGATTGTCGGCGAGCGCGGTCACGATGCCGGTCCGCAGGCCGAAGCAGCGCCGAAGGCCGCGGGCGACGTTGTATTCACCCCCGCCCTCGGAGGCGGCGAAAGTGCGCGCGGTCGCGATGCGGCCGTCACCGGGATCGAGCCGCAGCATCACCTCGCCGAGCGCGACTAGGTCGTAACGGCAATCCGACACGGGACGCAACTCGACGAGGCTCACCGGTTCACCTCTTCGACCGCTTCGCGTGCGAGCCGCTCGACCTCGTCGTACCGGTTCTCGGCGAGCAGCCGCGGGTCGCAGAGCCAGCTGCCGCCACACGCGAGCACAGCCGGTACCGCCAGGTAGTCGGGAAGGTTCGCGCGCGTCACCCCGCCGGTCGGCACGAAGCGCATGTCGGGATAGACGGCGGCGAGCGACTTCAAGAACGCCGGGCCGCCGAGCGTCGCAATCGGGAACACCTTGACCGCGTCGCAGCCGAGCGCCCGCGCGCGGTCGAGCTCCGAGGGCGTGGCGATACCGGGGAAGAACGGAAGGCCGAGCTCGGCGCAGGTCGCCACGATCTCCTCGTTCAGACCGGGAGCGACGGCGAACGCCGCGCCGGCCGCATGGGCGGCTCGCGCCTGCTCGGGCGTCAGGACTGTGCCGGCCCCGACGAGCAGACCGTCGATCTCCGTCGCGCGCCGCATCGCATCCGCCGCGACGGTCGTGCGGAACGTGATCTCGACGCATTTGAGGCCGCCCGCGACGAGCGCTTCGCACGCGCGCTTGGCAACGTCGACGTCGTCGGCGCTGAGCACCGGGATGACGCGAACACGTCCGAGCGACGCGGTGACGTGTATCACTGCGAACTCGCTAGGATCGAACGACTTTGGCGTCGTGGGTGCAGCGGGTCGGTTTCGGTGCATCCGCACTCGGCGGGCTGTTCGCGGAAGTCGACGACGAGACCGCGCGCGCGACCGTCGACAGTGCATGGGATCTCGGCGTCCGCTACTTCGACACCGCGCCGCTGTACGGGTCGGGACTGTCGGAGCAGCGACTCGGTGCAGCGCTGCGCGACCGGCCGCGCGAGGAGTTCGTCCTCTCCACGAAGGTCGGCCGCCTGCTGCGGGTCGGCGAGCCGGATGCCGCCTTCTTCGGCGCGCCGCCGCTCGCACCCGTCTTCGACTACAGCCACGACGGCGTGCTGCGGTCGCTGGAGGAGAGTCTCGAGCGGCTCGGGCTCGACCGCGTCGACCTCGTGCTCGTCCATGATCCCGAGGACGAGATGGAAGCTGGACTGGACGCGCTGGACGCGCTGCGCGAGGCGGTGCCACGCGTCGGCGTTGGGACGAACTCCGTGGAGACGGCCGTCACCTTCATCGAACGGGGCGGCGTCGACGCGGTGCTGATCGCTGGGCGGCTGACACTGCTCGACCATTCCGCAGAGAGGAAGCTGCTCGAGCTTGCGTACGCGCGCGGCATAGAGCTGATCGTCGGCGGCGTTTACAACAGCGGCATCCTCGCCGGTGGCACAACCTTCAACTACGGCGACGCCCCGGCCGAAGTCGCGGCGC
>JACDGR010000179.1 GCA_013821525.1 Actinomycetota bacterium | reverse complement strand
GAGCTGCTGGGGGAGTCTGGCGCGCGGCCCGAGAGCGAGGAGGAGCGCCGCGGCCTGTTCGGCCGTTTGCGCGAGTCGCTGGGGAAGTCGCGCCGCGCGCTCACGGAGCAGATCGTCGTGGCGGCGTTCGACCCGTCGGACGATGCGTCGTGGGAGCGCCTCGAGGAGGCGTTGATCTACGCCGACGTCGGTGTGCGCGCGACCGCAGAGCTGATCCGGCGCCTCGAAGCCCGGCAAGAGCTCACCGATCTGAACAGCGCGCTGGCCGAGGAGATCGCAGCACTTTTCGGAGAGCCCGCGACGATCGACCTGCAGCATGACCCGACGGTGATCCTCGTCGTCGGTGTCAACGGGACTGGCAAGACGACGACGATCGGCAAGCTCGCCGGCAAGCTCCATGAGCACGGCCACCAGGTAACGCTCGGGGCGGCGGACACGTTCCGCGCTGCTGCCGAGGAGCAGCTCGAGATCTGGGCGAAGCGTGCGGACGCGCGATTCGTCGGCGGCGAGCGCGGCGGTGACCCGGCTGCGGTCGCCTACGACGCCGTGGGTGTAGAGAACGGCGTGGTGATCGTCGACACGGCCGGCAGGCTGCACACGCAGACGAACCTGATGGACGAGCTCGCGAAGGTGCGCCGTGTGATCGCGGGCCGGCAGGAGGGCGCGCCGCACGAGGTGCTGCTCGTCGTCGACGCGACGACCGGTCAGAACGGTCTGCAACAGGCGCGCCTGTTCGGGGAGGCGGTGGGTGTGACGGGCGTCGCGCTGACGAAGCTCGACGGGTCGGCGAAGGGCGGGATCGCGGTCGCGATCGCCTACGAGCTCGGCCTGCCGGTGAAGCTCGTCGGCGTCGGCGAGAGCATCGACGATCTGCGCCCCTTCGACGCGAACGACTTCGCCCGCGCGCTCGTCGCGGGCGATTGACCCGCGAGCCGTCGCGGGGCGCGAAACCCACAGACCTGGTCTGAACCAGGTTCCAGGGTTGGCGCGCGCCGCCTACGTGCTGCTCGAGTGCGCCCAGAGATTGATGTCGCTGTCGCCGACGGCCGCGTAGCGGTCGATCTCCGCCAGCTCAGCGGTCGTGAAGTCGAGGTTCGCGAGCGCGCCGAGTGAATCCTCGAGCTGGCCGACGCTCGAGGCGCCGATCAGGGTCGAGGTCATGCGCGCGTCACGCAGCGTCCAGGCGAGGGCGAGCTGCGCGAGGCTCTGGCCGCGACCCTCGGCGATCTCGTTCAGTGCGCGGATCTTCCCCAGCGCCTCGTCGGTCAGCAGGTCGGGAGAGAGCGAGCTGTTCTCGGCCGCGCGCGAGTCGGGCGGGATGCCGTCCAGGTACTTGTCGGTGAGCATCCCCTGCGCGAGCGGAGAGAAGCCGATGCAGCCCACGCCGAGCTCCCCAAGTGTGTCGAGCAGGGCCGGCTCGATCCAGCGGTTCAGCAACGAGTACGACGGCTGATGGATCAGTAGGGGCGTGCCGAGGTCGGCAAGGATCGCGGCCGCCTCGAGCGTCTTCTCGGGCGAGTACGACGAGATGCCCGCGTAGAGCGCGCGACCCGAGCGAACCGCGGTGTCGAGCGCGCCCATCGTCTCCTCGAGCGGCGTGCCGGGATCGAAGCGGTGCGAGTAGAAGATGTCGACGTACTCGAGCCCCATGCGGGCGAGCGACTGGTCGAGAGACGCGAGCACGTACTTGCGCGAGCCCCACTCGCCGTACGGCCCTGGCCACATGTCGTAACCGGCTTTCGACGAGATGACGAGCTCGTCGCGGAACGGCCTCAGGTCGTCCCGCAGCGCATGGCCGAACGTCTCCTCGGCCGAGCCGTAGGGCGGCCCGTAGTTGTTCGCGAGGTCGAAATGCGTGACGCCGAGATCGAACGCGCGGCGCAGAATTGACCGAGCCGTCTCGTACGAACGGTCTCCGCCGAAGTTGTGCCAGAGGCCGAGGGAGATCGCCGGCAACTGCAGCCCGCTCTTGCCCGAGCGGCGGTAGAGCATGTGGTCGTACCTGTCGGGCGCGGGAAGATAGCGGTCGGCCATCCCGGCGATTGTACGAGGCAATGTGTGAAACAGCGTGCGGTGAGGTAACGAGCATGCATGGGACTCTTCAAATCCGTCGGGCTCGGCGTGGTCGCCGGCGTCGCCGGCACCGGGGTGATGACCGCCTACCAGCTCGGCGTGGCGAAGCTGCGGGGCCAGCCCCTCGGCACCGAGGTGCCGCACAAGTGGGCTGACGCACCGGCTCCCGCACAGGTCGCGAAAAAGGCCGCCGGCGCGGTCGGCCAGGGCGACCGCTTCACCCGCGAGGACGTTCCGCTGCTGACAAATGTGATGCACTGGCTCTACGGCGTCGGCTGGGGCACGTTCTACGGCGTTGCAGCGGGCGGTCGTGGCGCGGATCCTGTCGGCGGCGGCATCGCCTTCGGTGCAGGCGTCTGGGGCGCGTCGTACGCGGAGCTCGTCCCGCTCGGGATCTACGAGCCGCCGTGGAAGTACCCCGCCAAGGAGCTCGCGCTCGATTTGTCCTACCACCTCGTCTACGGCCTGGCCGTCGCCGGGGCGTACGCGGCGCTCGACCGCTAGCTCACCGGTTCCCGGCCCCGCTGACCAGCATCTGAGCCGCGCGGCTACGATGCGCGGTCGTGTTCGACAGCCTGTCCGACAAGCTCCAGGGTGCCCTCGGAGACCTCCGTAAAAAGGGGAAGCTCGACGAGGAAGCGATCTCGCGTGCGATGCGCGAGATCCGGCTTGCCCTGCTCGAAGCCGACGTCAACTTCACCGTCGTGCGCGACTTCGTCGCCCGGGTGCGCGAAAAGGCCCTCGGCGACGAGATCCTGAAGAGCCTGACGCCCGGCCAACAGGTCGTGAAGGTCGTCCACGACGAGCTGACCACCCTGATGGGCGAGGGCGAGTCCGGGCTCGCGTTCAGCAAGTTCACCGTGATCCTGCTCGCCGGGCTCCAGGGCTCGGGCAAGACGACGACCGCGGGCAAGCTTGCGCTCCATCTCCGCAAGCAGGGCCGCAAGCCGGGACTGATCGCTGCCGACCTGCAGCGGCCGGCCGCGATCGACCAGCTCGAGCAGCTCGGCAAGCAGATCGACGTTCCCGTCTACCGGACCGACACCAATGACGCCGTGGAAGCGACGCGCAGCGGTCTCGAACGCGCGCGTGCTGCGGGGCTCGACACGGTGATCGTCGATACCGCCGGCCGGCTCCAGATCGACGAGGATCTGATGGCGGAGCTCGCTCGGGTGCGTGACGAGGCGAAGCCGACGAACGTGCTGCTCGTCGTCGACGCGATGACGGGCCAGGAAGCGGTGAACGTCGCGCAGGCGTTCAACGAGCGCATCGCGTTCGACGGTGTGATCCTCACGAAGCTCGACGGCGACGCGCGCGGCGGCGCTGCACTCAGCGTCAAGGCGGTCACCGGCAAGCCCATCAAGTTTGCGTCGACGGGCGAGAAGCTCGACGCGCTCGAGGTGTTCCACCCGGATCGCATGGCCTCGCGCATCCTCGGCATGGGCGATGTGCTGACGCTGATCGAGCGCGCGGAAGCTGCGGTGGAGGAGGACGACCAGGCCGAGATGGAGAAGCGCATGCGCGCCGGCCAGTTCACCTTCGACGATTTCCTCAAGGCGTACAAGATGCTGCGCCGGATGGGACCGCTCCAGGGGATCATCAAGATGATTCCCGGGCTCGGCTCGCAGCTCGGCGATCTCGACGTCGACGAGCAACAACTCGGACGGGTCGAGGCGATCGTCCTCTCGATGACACCGCTCGAACGCACGAAGCCGGTCGTGATCGACGGCAAGCGCCGGATCAGGATCGCGAAGGGCTCGGGCGCGTCGGTCGAGCAGGTGAATCAGCTGCTCGAGGCGCGCAAGCAGATGGAGAAGATGATGAAGCAGATGGGACGGGGGAAGATGCCGGCCCTCCCGAACCAGCAGGCGCCCGGCGGCAACGTGCCTTCCGCAACGCGGAAGGCGTCGTCGAAGCGCAAGAAAAAGAAGGCCGGACGGAGGTAAAGGACACAGATGGCAGTCAAGCTGAGGCTCACGCGCGTGGGCTCGAAGAAGAACCCGATCTACCGCGTCGTCGCGGCCGACTCACGGTCACCGCGCGACGGCAAGTTCCTCGAGATCGTCGGGCGGTACAACCCGCAGACCGACCCTTCGACGATCGACCTGGACAACGACAAGGTGAAGGCCTGGCTCGGCAAGGGCGCGCAGCCCACCGAGGCAGTCGCGAAGCTGATCAAGATCAGCGGCATCGAGAAGTAGGCAAGGCGAGCCGAGAAGCGCTGATGGCAGAACTGCTCGCGTATCTCGCACGCGAGCTCGTCGACGAGCCGGACGCGGTTCGCGTGGAGACGGAGGAGCGCGAGGGCGTGCTCGTCCTGCACCTGCACGTCGCTGCGGACGACGTCGGGAAGGTGATCGGCCGCCAGGGCAGGATCGCGCGCGCGCTGCGCACGCTCGTGCGCGCGAGCGCGGCGCGCGAGGGCCGCCGCGTGCTGGTCGAGATCGCCGACCCGGACTGACCGGTGCGGGTCGCGGCGCTGTACGACGTGCATGCGATGCCGTGGGCGCTCGAGCCCGTGCTCGCCGAAGTCGCGGAGCTCGGCGTCGACGCGATCGTCTTCGGCGGGGACTTCGTCGGCGGGCCGTCCGCCGCGGTGACGCTCGAGCTGATCCGGACTGTCGACGGGACGATGATCCGCGGCAACGCCGAGCGGGATGTCGACGACGACCAGCTCACCCACGATCAGCAAGCCGAGCTGAAGGCGCTGCCTCTGAGCGTGCGCTTCGACGAGGTGCTCTACTGCCACGCAACGCCCTCCGCCGAGGACCCGATCACGACGGCGATCACGCCCGACGACGAGATCACGGAGCTGTTTGCCGGAATCGAGGGAACGGTCGTGATCGGACACACCCATCATCAATTCGACCGGCGCGTCGGCGGGTTGCGTCTCGTCAATGCGGGTTCGGTCGGTATGGCCTACGAGAGCCACGTCGCCGCGTACTGGGCGCTCGTCGTCGACGGCGAGCCGGAGCTGCGGCACACAGAGCTCGATCTCGATCGGCTGGCCGCCGGAATTCTCGCGAGCGGCTGGCCGCAGGCAGAGGAATTCGTTGCCGAGAACGTCCGGGTTGCGATCGACCGTGACGAGGCGATCCGCTACTTCGAGGGCCGGCGTTGACCGACCGCGTCTCGATCGGCCGGGTCGGCAAGCCGCACGGCCTCGACGGGTCGTTCTACGTCGAGCGCCCGAGCCTCGACGACCGCTGGTGGAAGGTGGGCTCCCGCTTTCGCGCCGGCGGCGAGGCGGTCGAGGTGGTCGGAGCACGTCGCGCGCAGGGCCGGCCCGTGATCAAGCTCGACCGTACCGTCGTGCGCGGCGCGCCGCTCGAGATCGAGCGCTCCGAGCTGCCGCCGACCGAGGAGGACGAGTACTACGCGTTCCAGCTCCTGGGCCTCGCGGTGGTGGAGGAGAACGGGCGCGCGCTCGGAACCGTGGCGGACGTGATCCCGGGTGTCGCCAACGACGTGCTCGAAGTCACCGGTGGCGTGCTGCTGCCGATGATCGAGGACTGCATCGTGCGCGTCGATCTAGACGGGGGACGCATCGTCGTCGCGGCCGGGTTCGTCCCAGAGGCCCGACATGAAGCTTGAGCAAGCACTCCAGTCCACATCGGGCCCCTGATGCAGCTCGACGTCTTCACGCTCGTACCGCATGCGTTCGCCTGGCTGACCGAACAGCGGCCGGTGGCGACCGTCCTCGGCGGAGAGCTCGACCTTCGCCTGTTCTCCTACCGCGAGACGACGCCGCTGCGAAACGGGCAGGTCGACGATGACCCATACGGCGGTGGTGCCGGGATGGTCTTACGCGTCGATGTCGTCGCAGCCGCGCTCGCCGCCGCCTACGGCGACCGGCCCCCGCGGGTGATTGCGCTCAGCCCGCAGGGCCGGCAGCTGACGCAGGAGATCGTCGAGGAGCTGGCCGTGGCCGAGCACGTGGCCCTGCTCTCGGCGCGGTTCGAGGGCTTCGACGAGCGAATCGTCCAGCACCTGGCGACCGACGCACTCTCGATCGGCCCATACGTGCTCTCGAACGGAGATCTGCCTGCGATGGTCCTCGTCGACGCGATCGCTCGGCGTCTCCCGGGCGCGCTCAGCGAGGGCTCGGGCGAGCTGGAGTCCTTCTCCGACCAGCTCGGCGGCGGACTTGAGTACCCTCACTACACACGGCCGGCGGAGTTCCGCGGCTGGCGGGTGCCCGACGTGCTGCTCTCGGGTGACCATGCGCGCATCGAGAGCTGGCGGAAGGAGCACGTGCGGTGAGAAACCCGATCGACCGTTTGACCGAAGGGCTGCCGCACGGCTGGCGCGTGACGATCGACTGGCTCGTGACGATCGTCGGCGCAATCGCGATCGTGCTTGCGATCAAGGCCTGGGTCGTCAACCCCTACCGGATCCCCTCGAGCTCGATGGAGCCGACGCTGCATTGTGCGAGGCCGGGCTCCGACTGTGAGGCGCGCTTCTCCGACCGCGTGCTCGCCTGCCGGTTCTGCTTCCGCTTCTGGGGGCCGAAGCGCGGTGACATCGTCGTGTTCCATACGCCGCCGCTCGCCGAGGTGCGTTGCGGCGCCGGAGGGACCTTCGTCAAGCGGCTGATCGGGCTGCCCGGCGATCGCTGGGAGGAGCGGGCCGGCTTCGTCTACATCAACGGCAAGCGGCTGGACGAGTCGTATGTGAAGGCGTCACGACGCGATACCCGCACGATCTCCCCGATCAAGATCGCACCGGGCCACTACTTCATGATGGGCGACAACCGCAGCTCCTCGTGCGACTCGCGCGCCTGGGGCACGGTCCCGCACGCAAACCTGATCGGGAAGGTCTTCGCGACCTACTGGCCGCCGAGCCGGGTGACCGTCCGGTAGCTCCCGGATCCGCTACTCTTGTCGCGGCCTTCCGGCCCCTCTTCGTA
>JACDGR010000178.1 GCA_013821525.1 Actinomycetota bacterium | reverse complement strand
CGTCTCGCCCGCCCGCCGATCAGCCATCTAGCCCTTCGGGCTCCCGATGACGCCCTTCACGAGGTAGTTCATGGACATGAGATCGCCGAACGACGCGCGATGCCCAGGCTTGATGCGTAGCTTCCCGCTCTGGTCGTAGATCGGGCCGCTGAACTCGTTCCACTTGCCGCTCTTGATCTTCGCCTCCTGGGAGGCGATGAGAGCCTTCGTCTTCGCGGAGACGCCCTTGCCGAACGGGGCAAGCTTCGTGAAGCCGTCCTTCAGGTTGCCGTAGTAGTTGCCGGTCTTCCACGTCCCGTTCATCGCGGCCGTGACCCGCTTGGTGTAGTACGGGCCCCAGTTGTAGACCGCACCTGTGAGCCATGACTTGGGCGCGAACTTCTGTGCGTTCGAGTCGTAGCCGACCCACGGCACGGAGTTCTTCTCCGAGTATTGACCCGCCGCGGGGCTGTCGACGTTCTGGCCGATCACGTCGGCGCCGGCCGAGTGCAGGTTCTCCGCGGCCTTCGTCTCCTTGGCCGGGTCGAACCACGAGTTCGTCCAGATGATCTTCACCTTCGCTCCGGGATGCGCCTTCTGCACGCCGAGCGCGAACGCGTTCGTGTGGCGGATCACCTCGGGGATCGCGAACGGCACGACGTAGCCGACAGTCCCGGTCTTCGAGGCAGCACCTGCTGCGATGCCGGAGAGGTAGATCGCGTCCTCACCTGCGCCGTAGTAGTCCGCCATGTTCTTGGACGAGAGGTAGCCGGTAGCCATCTCGAACTTCACGTCCGGGTTCTTCTTCGCCGCGGCGACCATCGCCGGCTGATAGCCGAACGACGTCGCGAAGATGATCTTGTTGCCGTCGCGAATGAGGCTGTCGATCACCTGGGCGACCTGCGGCCCCTCCGGGACGTTCTCCTTGTAGGTCGTCTGCACCTTCGAGCCCAGGGCGGTCTGTACTGCGATGCGCCCCTGGTCGTGTGCCTGCGACCAGCCACCGTCGTTGTGCGGACCCACGTAGATCCACGCAGCCTTGAAAGCCGCGTCTGACTTCGCCGAGCCGGGCGATGTGCCCAGGGCCAGAACGACGGACGCCGCAGCGATCACGAGCAGGATCGCGGCGAGCGCGAGGTTCCTCTTGGTCAATGTGCTCCTCTCCTCAAAAAGCGCCGTATTGCCGGGGGGAGGAGCGAATCTATCCCACGCTTCGGCGGGCTTCTACACCAGGCCGGGAAGTGCCTGCAAGACGGGGTCTTCTGCGCTCCAGGGGAAGACGATCCAGCGGTCCGTTCGTCGCCAGACGTACTCGCAGTTGACCGTCGAGTGGGGCTTCTCGTAGAGCACGGCGCACCGAACCTCGGCCACTTTCCCGGCGCAGAACCCCCTGACGAGCTCGAGGGTCGCGCCCGTGTCGGCCACATCGTCGGCGACGAGCACCTTGAAATCGGCGAAGTCGACGAGATCGGGAACCGGCGGCAGGATCATCGGCAGCTCGAGCCGCTCGTCGATCCCGGTGTAGAACTCGACGTTCATCGTGAAGGTGTTCTTGACGCCGAGCGCGTAGCCGAGCGCCCCGCCGACGAGCAGGCCGCCACGAGCGATGCCCAGCACCAGGTCGGGGCGGTAGCCGTCGTCGGCGACGAGCTGCGCGAGCTCGCGCGCACCGGTCCCGAGATCGTCCCAGCGCATGACTTCTCTGTCGCTCACGTCGCGAGCCTAGCGACCGCCGCGGTGAGCGCATCGACCGCAAGGTCGATGTCCTCGGCGCTCGAGAGCTCGTCCGGGTGGTGGCTGATCCCGCCGTTCAGGCTGCGCACGAAGAGCATCGAGGTCGGGACGCCGGCCGCCGCGATGAACATCGCGTCGTGGCCCGCCCCCGAGACGAGTCGCGGCGCCTCCGGCAGCACGTGCGCGAACGCGTGCCCGAGCGAGACCGGATCGAGCTGCCACTGCGGCTCGAAGCCGATCTCGTCGACCAGTCGTGCGAGGAGCGCCGCATCCGCCGAGCGCGCGTCGATCGAGACCGTCACCTCGGCGGGAACCACGTTCGTCGTGTTGGGCTCGGCGTAGATCGCACCGACCGTCGCTACCGTTCCCGCTCGGGCGGACTTCCGCACGTGCAGCACGAACCGCGCGGCCTCGACGAGGGCGTCCTCGCGCGCGTCCATCGGCGTCGTCCCCGCATGGTCGGCGCGCCCGGTGAACACCTTCACGCCACGCGCCTGTCCGGCGATCGCAGTGACGACGCCGAGCGGCTCTCCGAGACGCTCGAGCACCGGCCCCTGCTCGATGTGCACCTCGAGAAACGCCTCGGGCAATTCGGTCAGACGGCGGCTGCCCATCGGGCCGGTTTCCTCGGCGCGGAAGACGGCGACCGCGAGCGGTGCGTCCGGGAGCCGCGCCGCGGCTTCGATCGCGGCGACGACGCCGAGCGCGCCGTCGAATCTGCCCGCCGTCGGGACGCTGTCGAGATGCGAGCCCGCCCACACGCGGGCGCCCCCGCGACGCCCGAAAAGGTTCCCCGCCTCGTCCGTCACCGGCTCGAGGCCGGCCTCGCGCATCCACCCCGCGGCGAGCGCGTGGGCTGCGTCCTCCTCCGGCGAGTAACCAGCGCGGTGCTGCGCGATCGCGTAGATCACATCGAGCCGCTCGAGCACGCGCGAGGTCATCCGGGCAATGCTCGCAGGACACGCCAGCCGAGGAGCGGGAACAGCGCGACGACCGCGAAGCCGACGTGCCACGACGTCGCCGCGACGAGCGCGCCGAAGAGCCCTGGATAGGCAGCGCCAGGGCCGTTCAGGACCGTCTGCTGCAGGCCGATCGCAGAGCCACTGCGGCCGTGCCCGGCAAGCTCGACCGCGGCGGCGAACGAGAGGCTGTTCCAGCTCATCGAGAGGACCCCGGCGACGATGAGAACCGGGACGAGCAGCAGGAGCGGCGCATCGAGCACCACCGTCAGGAGGGAGACGAAGGCGAATGCGCCGAGCGCGATCGCGCGCAACGGAACGAGCCTGCTGCCGCGCAGATCGGAGAAGCGACCCGCCCCGATCCGCCCGCCGATCGCCAGCGCCTGCATGACGGCGAGCACCGCGGCGGCCCCGCCCGGTGACATCCCGCGGCGCTCGTGCAGGTAGAGGACCGTGAACCCCGCGACGCAGAGCTGCGGCGCGATCAACAGTGCGCTGCCGAGCGAGAGCTGCCAGATCCTGCGATCGCCGATCGGCGAGCCTCCTCGCTGCACGTCTGCAGGCATGTCGGGCCGCGGCCCTTCGCGCAACACGAGCGCACCGACACACGCACCGGCGACGCAGGTCATTCCCATCGTGACGAAGCCCCACCTGACGCCGCCCGCCGCGACGATCGGCGGCAGCGCGAGCGAGATCGCGAAGCCACTGATCGGGATCGCGGTCTGACGGATCGCAAGCGCCAATCCACGCTGCGCAGGCACGAACCAGTGCATGACCGCGCGACCGCTCGCGGACTGCACGCTCGCACCAGCCGCTCCGGCGAGCGCAAGCAGGCCGGCGAGCGGCCAGAAACCGTGCACGAGCGCGGCGCCGAGCAGAGCCCCGCCGCCGAGCGTCAGGCCGATGAACAGCACGAACCGTTCGCCGATCCGGTCGGTCGCGAGACCCCAGGGAATCAGGCTGACGAGCGAGCCGACGAGCGAGCTCGAGATGAGAAAGCCGGTCAGGGCGAGCGACAGGTGGTCGCGCGCACGCAGCGACGGAGCCATCACCGCGACGCCGAACCAGATTGCGGAGTAGGAGGTCTGCGCGAACGTGCCCGCTGCGAGCACCGCCCAGCGGTAGCGCGTGGGGGCCGGGGGCGCTACAGCCCGAACGGGTTCGTCGGGCGCGTGCCGGTGTAGGTGACGACCGACTTCGTCTCGAGGTAGAGGTCGAGCGTCTCGAGTGCGAGCTCGCGACCGAAGCCGGACTGCTTGTACCCGCCGAACGGGATCCCCGGGAAGGCCGTGTAGGGCATGTTGATGCCGACCGTGCCGGACTTGATCTTCGACGCGATGCGATGACCGCGGCCTGGGTCGCCGGTCCACACGGTCGCCATCAGCCCGTACTTGACGTCGTTCGCGATGCGAATCGCGTCCTTCTCGTCCTCGAACGGGATCACCGTCACGACCGGCCCGAAGATCTCCTCCTGCGCGGCCACCATTTCGTTGCCGGCCTTCGCGATCACGGTCGGTGGGTAGAACGCGCCCGGCCCGTCGCCGATCGCGCCGCCCGTCGTCACCTCGGCGCCTTCGGCGCGCGCGCCGTCGACGAAGCCGTGCACCTTCTCGCGATGCGCCGTCGAGATCAGCGAGCCCATCTGCGTGTCGGCGGCAAGTGGATCGCCGACCTTCACGCGGCCTGCCAGCTCCGTCACCTGAGTCACGACGTCGTCGTAGATCGACGCTTCGACGAGGAGGCGCGAGCGCGCCTCACACGACTGGCCCGCAGACGCGTAGATCGCCCAGACGCTCGCGGGAATCGCGTCGGCGAGGTCGGCGTCTGCGAACAGGAGGTTCGGGCTCTTGCCGCCGAGCTCGAGCGTCAGGCGCTTGATCGGGTCGGAGCACAGCCGCATGATCTCGCCCCCGGTCTTCGTCGAGCCGGTGAACGCAACCTTGTCGACGCCCGGGTGCCCGACGAGATACGCACCGGTCGTCGGCCCGTCACCGGGAACGATGTTGATCGCACCGGCGGGGAAGCCGACCTCCGCGGCGAGCTCGGCGATCCGCAGCACGCTGAGCGGCGTCTGCGGGTCAGGCTTCAGGACGACTGCGCAACCGGCTGCGAGCGCGGGCGCGAGCTTCCAGGTCGCCATCAGCAGCGGGTAGTTCCACGGAACGATCTGCGCGGCGACGCCGACCGGCTCCTTCAAGGAGTAGAAGAGCAGCGAGCCGCCTACGGGAGCTGAGCGGCCCGAGATCGAGGCGATCGCCGAGGCGTAGTAGCGGAAGTTCTCGGTCGCCCCGGCGATCTCTGCCTTGACGGACGAGATCGCCTTGCCGACGTTGCGCACCTCGAGCTCCGCGAGCTCCTTGCGGTTTGCGGCGATTGCATCGGCGAGTGCGTGGAGGAGGCGGGAGCGCTCAGTCCCAGGCGTCTTCCCCCACGGCCCGTCGACGGCGGCACGTGCCGCTTCGACCGCTCTGTCGATGTCGGCCTCGCCGCCCATCGCCGCGCGCGCGAGCACCTCGCCGGTGGCGGGCTCGGGAACGTCCCTGACCTCGCCCGAGGCGGGCTCGACGACCTGACCGTTGATGTAGAGCCCGTGCTCCTGCGTCGCGGTCGCCATCAGGCGGACAGTAGCTCCCCGATGCGCACAGGCTCGGTGAGCAGACGGCGGAAACGAGCCGGGTCGCCGCCGACGTAGGCGCGGCAGAGATCCCGCCCGGCGGAGTACGTGACGACGTAGGCGCGCCAGGTCGGATCGGTTGCGAACGAGACGCTGTGCCGCGCCTGCTCCGGCGGCACCAGGTTCCAACGCTCGATGTACGCCTGCGCATCCTCGAGCGCCGCGCCATCCTGGTGGATCATGATCGCGGCGTCGAGCACAACGGTGCGGAGCGGCTCGAGCGCCTTCGAGATCTGCGCGCTCAGCTCGGGGTTCACCTCGATGCCGTGCTTCCGCAGGACGTCGTAGGCGGCGGCGCGCGTCTGCTCGTCGAGCAGGTCTTCGCCCGTCTCTGCGATCCCCTCGCTGAGGACCGCCTGCGGCGTCGGCACGAGCTGGATCCCCTCCTCGATCTGGCCGCGTATGCGCATCAGCAGGTGCTCCTTGACGGCATGCTCGGTGTGGTGGCCCGGGTAGACCTCGTGCGCGGCGAGATGAATCAGATCGGTGCCCGTTGTCGGCACGTCCACGTTCAGGACGACGCGGCTGCGCAGGCTACCGAGGTAGTAGTTGAACGCCCACCACGGCTCGTCCATGACCGGCTCGACGGTCAGCTCCTCGCCGGCCGGCAGCTCGACGAGCTGCTCGGTGAACGCGCGCAGGATCGGCAGCAGCTCGTTCACCACCGGGGTTGCGAGAGCGCCGTCTACGAGGTGGCGGTCGCGCCACGCCTGGCGGCGCTCGTAGAGCGAGCCGTCCCCGGGCAGCAACTCTTCGAGGCGCGCGTGGACTGCTTCGTACACCGATTCAGGCGTCTGCTCGGGCCTGACGCCGTAACAACCCTCGATCTCGTCGAGGTAGGGCACGTCGTCGCCCGCGAGCACGTGCGCGTAGGTCGCGCAGCCCTTCACCTGGTCGTAGAGCCAGCTGTCGGGCAGCTCGGCGAGCAGCGCGTCGGCCTCGGCGGCGAGGGCCTCCGCTGGGATCGTCGACTCCGCGTCGACCTGCTCCTTGAGCTCTGCGGGTCCGTAGTAGGCATCGACAAGACCGTCGCCGTGCTTCCCGAGCCGCAGCCCGAGGAGGAGGTATTGCTGCGCGTGTGTCATCGGCTGAACAATGCCGCCTGCCCCTGGCCGACGCCAACGCACATGGTTGCGATTCCGTTACGTGCTTCTCGGCGGCGGAGCTCATGAAGGAGGGTGACGACGAGTCGTGCACCGCTCATCCCGAGCGGATGACCGAGCGCGATCGCGCCGCCGTTCACGCTCACCTTGTCTTCG
Organism: Actinomycetota bacterium; assembly: GCA_013821525.1. GTDB lineage: Bacteria > Actinomycetota > Thermoleophilia > Gaiellales > Gaiellaceae > PALSA-600. Next base: position 380 of record JACDGR010000178.1, on the reverse strand, counting down.
TCGAGCCCGAGCTCGCGCAGCACCGCGAGCGACTGCGAGGCGAATGCCTCGTTCAGCTCGACCAGGTCGATCGCCTCGACAGGAACGTTCGCGCGCTCGAGCAGCTTGCGCACCGCAGGCACCGGCCCGATGCCCATCACGCGTGGGTCGACGCCCGCGACGGCCGACGCGACGAACGCCCCGAGCGGTCTGATCCCGAGCGCCTGCGCTTTCGCCTCGGATGCGATCACAAGGGCTGCGGCGCCGTCGTTCAGGCCGGACGAGTTCCCGGCCGTGACCGTGCCGCCTTGCCGGAACGCCGGCTTCAGAGCGGCGAGCTTCTCGGCCGAGGTGTCGGGCCGCGGATGCTCGTCGCGCACGAGGTCACCGATGGCCACGAG
>JACDGR010000177.1 GCA_013821525.1 Actinomycetota bacterium | reverse complement strand
CGTCGGCCCTCGACCGTAGCATGGCCGGTTCCGCGGACGCTGGCGGGAGCGCTTGGCGTCACGATCCGCTGCCCAAAGGTCGGCTCGAACGAGACGGCATCGCCATCGACGATGATCTGTCCTCTCATGGCATCACCATCTGGCCATCGCCATTCACATCAAGCGTCGCCGTGATCCGATCGAGCTTGTCGTGTCCTCGCGCACGGTAGACGCAGAGCACGCGGAGCCGCTCCGGCGACTGGGGATCGGGAGCAGCGCTCACGGTCTCGAGCTCCACACGGGGCTCATGGCGCAGCACCGAATCCGAGATCGCGGTTGTGAGTTCGGACACGAGTTGGTCGTCAATGTTCTCGAACAGCATGGGAAGCAGTTCACAGCCGAAACTAGGACGCATCACGCGTTCGCCGGGAATCGTCCGGAATAGAATGGACATACCCTGACGGACGTCCTCCAGCCCCTCCGTCATCAGAACGCCGCTGGCCACGGAGAATTTCGGGGGGAATGACCATCCTATCCCGTAGACCTCATTCAATATCTCAGCCATTATCGTTCTCTCGATTCATCGGGTTAGGTCGATGCTAGGTCCAACGATCTTGACGCCAGTCGCGCCCGCTATCCTGGTGGCACCCGACGCCTTGAACTCCAGCGTTTCCGCTTCGACCTTCATTGCACCGTCGAACGTGAAGTCCCCAGCCCCGCCCGCGATGGCGACGTCCTCTGTCAGGGTCAGGGCAGCACCCCCCTGACGTTTGAGGAAGATTTCCGTGCCGAGCGTCAGGCTTCCGTTGCTGGTCTCGACGACAAGGCGCTTCTCGGTCGTATTGAATATGATTGCCTGGCGGTGATCGCCGGCGGCGAAAACAATCCCCTGCTCGCCGTTCGCTTCGTCGAGCGGCACCGGGTGTTTGGGATTGTATAGCGACCCGAGAATGACGGGCTCGCTCTCATAGCCGCTGGCAAAGCCGACCACGACCTCGTCGCCTGGCTGCGGTTGGAAGACGAATCCCGTCGACTTGCTTGCGAACGGCGCCATCGGTCGAGCCCACAAGGCTGCCGCGTCCGGACCGAACACCGGCAGTTTGACGGGCAGCCGTCCGAGGGACTTGGGATCATCCACGCGCGGCCCGATCGTTCCCGTATGGATGGCGCCGATCGCGTAGCGAGACGGGCGATCTTCCAGCACCCCCGCTTCGCTGCCGATCGAAACCGTCGTTCGCCAGTGGTTCGGACGAAGATGATGTTCCACGCCGCTTACCAATGCCGCGCCATCACAGCGACCATGGAAGCCCTCGGTCTGGATAGTCTGGCCCAGTGCGTAGAGCGTGGTGCCCACGGTGACGAAGGCAAGCGACAGGCTCGCCAGGTGTGAGGTAAGCAGGTTTGCGTGACCGAGATCATTCTCCTCGGCTGCAGTCATGTCCTCGTCATGAAATTCCGACCAGCCGCTCTCATCGGCGACATGTAGACCTGCCGGATCGAGACCTCCTCGGCCGATCCTGACCGCCCCCGCCGGACGCGGAGTGGACATTTCCTGCTGAGCTATTTGCCAGCTGGAATGTGCAATTCGCCGGGTTGGCAGCACGCGATAGTTCCACGTCGCTGATTCGAGACTGCCTGCGTCAATGTCGAAATGATCAGGCCGGATGACATGGTCAGCCTTCGGCTTCAGCTCAGGGGCGACGATCTCGAGCGCTCTCAGGCTCGGCAGCAGCCACACCGCGTACTTCTGCAGCCTCTGCTTGAGGAAGGACCAGTCGGACGTCCGGAACTGAACTGCCTGCTCGCACTCGACCGCAAGACCCTGAATGGTCCTGGCCGGAACTTCGTGACGTTTCAGGATATCCCGAACGATCGCCTCATCAGTCCTTCCGGAGTAGACCGCCGTTCGAGGCACAGACGTGAGTTTGAAGAGCGCATGACGAGCTTTCAGCACAAGCTCGATGCGGCGGCGGCGCACGAGAAGTTGCTGAGACACAACGGTCCCGCAAAAAAGAACATCGTCCGGGCCGAAGCGAATTAGGATCTCCACGCCTTCTGCACAGCGCTTCATGTCCCGCTCGAGCGACACGAGCGCCGCGTGGTCTCCCTCGAAAGGCTTGAACGCGAGCCGGGCCGATGGGATGCGGTTTGCGTGAAGCTGGGTCTCGATCGATTCGATCCCAAGATGACCAAGCGGCGTTGGGTCACCGTTGAACAGGATCTCGACCTTGGGCGGCCTGACGCTTGTGCTAGGGCGACTCATTCGGACCTCTGCTCTGCGCTGACCAGAAGCCGCGTGCCAGGCACTATCGACCGCAGATTGTTGAGGTCGTTCGCATACGCGATATCCAGATAGTCCGCTGATATGCCGGGCTTGAGGTTACCGACCTGCGCCGCGATTAGCGGCAGCGTGTCGAGCGCGCCGGCGGTGACGATGCGGTGCTCGGGTGCCGATAGACCGGTCTGCGCCTTCTGGATTTCGGCGCTCTCGTCCGCGATGATGTTGAGGCTCGTGGTCGCACGCAACGGCCTGCCGGCGCGATCGAACATGGTGTAGCGAACATCGAGATCGGCGAGCCGACCGGCAAAATAGCCCCGTCCGTTCCAGGACATCTTGCCCCAGTAGACGCGCAAAAAGCGGGTTTCACCGGACTTAGCATCCACCGACGAACACATCGCGCGCAGCTCATCGAGCTGCGCATCGATGGACTTATCCCGATTTTCCGGAAGAGTTGCGTCGAAGACGAGATCCAGTCGCAACGCACCAGGATAGATCCGCTGATACTGATTGGAGACCTGAAGCGAATTGAGGTATTCCTGAGGCGTGAGCTCGGCGCGATAACTCAGCTGAATGGAGGCAGGGTTATACATCGCCTCGATTTGACGGGTCGCGGTCTGGGACTCGCGGCTGGGATACGCCTTGATCGTGAGCTTGGAGAGGGGAAGCGCTCCACCGATCATTGGACATCACCGCGTTGGTCACGAAGCTCGTCCAGCACGCGGCGCGTCAGCCGATCCACGATCCGGTCCTCTTCGAGCCCGCGTTCACCAGCCATGACCGGATGATGCGCGGAGGGCACGACCCGGACGTGAACAACGAGCTCTTCGATTACGAGCTTCACCGCTTCGCTCCCATCCACAACATGTCGTGATAGGTCAGTTCGAGGTGGTTTATGAGGACGGTATTGCCGCTCGCGTCGAGATCTCCAGTGCTCCATCGGCTCGGAAGCGCCTGCGAAACGGTCCAACTGCACACCGGTAGCCCCCCTTCGTTAAGCAGCATAATCACGACGTCCGCATAATGCCCACGGAGCTCGGACATCATACGATCAAACCACAACGTGATCGGCGTTGCGGCCACGATGCCGCGCTCGAGCGACAAAGTGCCGAACGTCACCTGATCGGGAAGCAGGATTCCTCCGACGTTCCTGCCACCTTCACGCAGCACTTCCCCGCTCACTTCCGCATTCAAGCCGGAGATGTGGCTAAAGCGGATGTCCAGCGGGCTCGGCAGCCGCTGAAAGAAGAAGGTCGCGAGAAACCGATGGCTGGGCTCCGGCATCATCAGGTCGCTCATTCGGGGACGCCTTCGTCCAGCACGGTGCCAGCGCCGGAGAGCGCGCTACCGCTCAGATTGAAGGTTAATTTGATCTCGAGGAACTCCGCGGGGCGAAGCAGCGCCACGCCGATGCGGGCGATCATGCGACCGGAAGCGACGTCGTCGCTGGTCATGCTCTCGCCGAGCCCGAGGGCGATGCGGAAGGCGTCTTCTTCGGTGGACCCTGCCAATGCTCCGCGCAGCCACAACCGGCGCAGCCAAGCACGTGACAACCCCTTAAGTTTGAGCCAGGTGATCTCATCGTTCGTCTCGAACACCGCGAACCGCGCGATCTCCGATAGATTGTTCTCGACAAAGGTCATAAGCCGACGCGTCTGGACATACTTCCAAGGGAACTTCTCGGCGAGGGTCCGACATCCCCATATCCTCGTACCTTGCCCGGGCAGCGTCCGGATCAGGTTGAAGGACGCCTGGTCCGAATAGAACAGCGGATTCCGTCCACGCACCACCGTTTCCGGCGCGAGAACATGATCAAGACGGACGTTCGCCGGAGCCTTCCAGATTCCGCGAGTCAGGTCCGTCTTATAGATCGCGGCTGCCACGCATCCGCAGGGAGGGACGACAACATCGCTACCGTTCGCTCGGGGGGGATAGTCGGTGATGAGATGCGGCCAATACACTGCGGCGTTCGATATTCCTTGCCGGTTTGCGTTCTCCCGCATTCGATCGGCGTCGTCGAGCGAGCGCGGACCATCAAGCAGCAGGAACTTGTTACGGTGGCTTGAGATACTGGCCATCCATGCGATCCACACGCGCTGCAAATAGGCGATGTCGCCTAGTGCTTCCGCTGCGCCGACCGCGTCCGGAAGGCAGATCAAGGTCGCGTCCGAATGAGACGATGCCATTTCAAGAACCGATTGTTCGCAATAGTACGAGATCAGAGTTTCAGAGGCGTCCTTGCTCCATTCCACTCCAGGCGAGGGCGTTCCGAGTGAAAGAACCAGACAGGGACCGCCTCCGTTGTCAAAGTAATGGTTCACGGAGTCACTCAGCGCGGAGACGGGGTGGCCCAACGGATCGCCGAAGACCGACTGGAAGTGCACGAAGGAGTGTACCCAGACGGGTTCGACCACTGGTCTGACGTTTGTCAGGCCCACGAAGAGCGGAACCGCGGTTGGCGCTTCGGCGAGCGGTGGCCGCAAGATCGTCTCGGTGAGCGAAATCCCGGGCGTGTCGAGCATCATTCAACCATCTGCAGGGCGTTTCGGGTGGCGGTCGAACGCGCCTGCTGAGTTCGTCCGGAGCCGGAGTGCTAGGCTGGCAAGCAGACCGCCGTCGGACCCGCCAAGCGCTTCAATCACCCAGGCATCACATCTTGCGTGAACTCGAGTACGATGAACTCCGCCGGTCGCACCGGTGAAAGTCCGATTCGCACGATCATCTTACCCTGCGTAATGTCGTCGCGGGTCATGGTCTTATCGAGACCCACATGGACGAAGTAGGCCTCTTTGGGGGTCTCCCCCATCAACCCGCCGCTGCGCCACAATTCGTGCAGATAGTTGTCGATCGCACCGCGGACGCGTTCCCATGTCGGGGCGGCATTAGGCTCGTACATCACGCGGTTCGCTGCGAGCCGCACATCGCGCTCGACCGCATCGAAGAGGCGGCGCACCGGGATGTAGCGCCAGTTGTCATCATCTGCGGCGAGCGTCCGTGCTCCCCACACCAAAGTGCCGGTACCGGGAAAGTCCCGGATCATGTTGACCGCTATCGGACCGCTCGTGAAGCTGCCCTGCTCTGCGTCCGTTACCACCGAACATGGTTTGAGACCGCCTTGCAGGGGCACGTTCGCTGGCGCCTTCCAAACCCCACGCTCACGATCGACAGTGCAATAAACTCCGGCAACGGCCGCGCTGGGCGGGATCAGCATCGTTGTCCAGGGAGCACTGAGATAGGGGTAGTAGGCCGCAGCATAAGGACTGGTCAGAAGGTTGTCATCGAGCTTATTGTTTGTTTTGGTGTTAGGCTCGGTCTTAGCGGCATCGAGAATCGCAAAGCGTAACTTGCCTTTGCCGACGAGCTGGGCCAGATTGCCTTTGATGTCTTCTCCCGCGGCCACGATCAGAGTGGCGTCGATGAGACCGGGAACTTGCGCGGCCAAGTTAGCTTTCCGCACAATGAAGCACGGACCGCCGCCATTCTCGAAATAGGTCCGAACGGACACGGCCAGCAGATTTTTTGATGCCGCTTCATCGAACACGCCGTTGAGTCGTTCGAATTCGGTCCAGCTCTCTACCCGCTGCGCCTCAGCAAAAGGATCCTTCGCGTTCTCTGACTTTGGAGAGGCAGATTGGCCGGCGACGATGACTGGTACCGCGGTAGCGCCGGAACGGACGGACAGCGACAGACTTACGGCCTCTTCGACGTAAACCCCGGGATAAGTGAGTGGCTCGGGCATGCTGATCTCCAATGCTCAAGGCTGCTTGCTTACTTGGACGTAATCAGTGGAAGACCATCGACACGCGGTCCGCAGCGAGCGTGACTTCCTCCATCGCAACCTGGTTGCTGGTCGCATCGAGCGCCGGCGCGGAAAGCTTGGTCGGAAAGGCGTTGCTGACGTTCCAGGTGACCAGCAGCTCCGAGCCGCTCTCGTTTGTCAAGCTGATCGAGAGATCACGCTTGTCAGCGCGGTTGAAGTTGATCGAGTTGAGCCAATCGTAGAGCTCACTCTTCTGAGGTACAATTCCACGCCGCAACGTGATCGTGAGAGGCGAGCGCTGGCCAGGCATCTGATAAACCTTTCCGAGCCCGTCGCGATACTGGATGGTCTCGACGGACTGGTCCAGTCCGGAGACCTGGTTGAAGGCCATTTGCTCGTTTCCGATAGTTACTGTGAATAGATAGCCCGGAATAGGATAAGTGGAGGCTATCTTTTCTTGGGAGTCGGGCATCGTACAGCTCCAGTTGACAGATTTGACATCACTCGAGGCAGGCAGAAGCCAATGCAGAAACGGTCAGATCAATAGTAGCGCTGCTCACTTGATGCAGGGACTGCCAAGCACAGCCGCTAATCTCGTCCGTGTTGAAAGAGCGGCTCACAAAGGAGCCTTGTATGACCGGATGAGGTCAACTATTCCGGGCAGACGCACAGATTTAACTCGTAGAAGTTGATCACTTCTTGATATATGTTTTTGCGTGTCTGCTGTCTTGTCATACCTAACGGTGACCGACATCGAAAGAGCTATGATCATGCAACTTTTGCGCAAAACTATGGCTTGACGGGTGAGTGGCAGGGTGCACTGCGTCCGTGCTCTCACGGCTCGCCAGTGACGTAACCTCCATTTCTTCATCCACCTAGGTGTTTGATCCCGTCGTGTGGTGGTACGATTGATCATCATGCGAGGCGGGAGGAGCTATGGGCCAGATTCTACACGGCAGCGCCAGGACGACTGAGGCAGTCCGTCGAGCGATACAGCGGAG
>JACDGR010000176.1 GCA_013821525.1 Actinomycetota bacterium | reverse complement strand
CCACGAGCCAGATCTCGTACTCCGCGTCGAAGGGGGCAGTGCTCTCGATGAGCCGCGAGCTGGCAGTGCAATTCGCACGCGAGAACATCCGGGTCAACGCCCTCTGCCCCGGCCCGGTCGAGACGCCACTGCTCCTGAACATCTTCGGGGACGACCCCGCTGCGCTCGAGCGGCGCCGCGTTCATTGGCCCACCGGCCGCCTCGCGAAGCCGCGGGAGATCGTCAACGGAGCGCTATTTCTCGCCTCGGACGAGTCGTCATACGTCACCGGGTCAACGTTCCTCGTCGACGGGGGACTGACCGCCGCATACGTCACGCCGGAGTAGTAACAGGGAGCGCTGCAGTTCAGCCCCACAGATTGCGGCCTCGCTAAGCCTCCCGAATCGATGCCGCTTATTGCGCTCGGCCGTCTCCCGTGGGAAGCTAGCCGTCGATGCAAACGACATTCCAGCTCTTCCTAGGACAACCGAGAAACGGGGACGAAGACATGCGGCCGGAAAGGATCCTGGGCACGCGCGCGACCGAAGCGAGGCGGCACCGCTTCCTGATCTGCGGAGCGGCGCTCCTGCTCGGCCTGGCGCTTCCGACGGCCGCGTTGTCGAGCGAGATGTCGGGCCCGAACCTGATCCAAAACGGTGGCTTCGAACAGCCATCGGTCGGCGCAGGCGGCTACAAGCTCGTCACAACCGGGCAGCGCTTTGCCGGTTGGAAGGCAGTCGGTGCCACCGGCAACGTCGCGCCGATCAGCACCACCTTTCAACAGAGCGGGATCCACTTCGTCGCGAGGGCCGGCAAGCAGTGGGTCGATTTGACCGGCTTGAGCAACAGCGCGACCGGCGTCGCACAGGTGGTGAAGACTCAGAGCGGCGCGACCTACAGCCTGAGCTTCGCTGTCGGAAACGTGAGTGACCCGGGTGGGGTCTTCGGGACACGCTCGACCGTCAACGTTCTCGTCAACGGGCACAAGCTGCTCGCTGCGACGAACACCGGCGGCAGCAAGACGCAAGGCTGGAAGTCGTTCACGCTGAAGTTGAAGGCGACGTCGGCTTCGACGACGATCCAGTTCCTGAACGGGGACTCGACCAGCGATAGCGACAACGGGCTCGACGCCGTCAGTCTGACCAAGCGCTGAGCCAGCACCCAGCAGCCGGCGCTAGAGCGTTGCCACGAACCCGGCGATCCGAGCGAGCGCTTCCCGCAGGTTGTCTTGCGAGTTCGCATAGCTGATCCGTAGGTAGTCCTTACCGCCGGACCCAAACGCGCTGCCGGCGAGCGTCGCCACTCCTCCCTCCTCCAGCAAACGATCGGCGAGCTCGTCAGCCGAGACCGGTAGGGAGCTTACGTTCGGAAACGCGTAGAAGGCCCCTGCAGGCACGCCGCAGCGGACGCCGGAGATCGCGTTCAGTCCGTCGACGATCAGCGACCGCCGCCGGATGAACTCCTCCCGCATCGTCTCGACGCAGTCTTGTGGCCCCTCGAGCGCCGCAACCGCAGCGTGCTGGATGAAAGGCGGCACGCACGAAGTGGAGTTGACGAAGAAACGAACCAGGGGCTCGACGAGCGGTGTCGGTAGCGCTGCGAAACCGCAGCGCCAGCCTGTCATCGCGTACGTCTTCGACATGCTGTCGAGAATGATCAGCCGTTCGGCGAGCCGACCGCCGGTACCGATGCTGCGAAACGGCTCGTCGTACTGCAATTGGCAGTACACCTCGTCCGAGAACACCCAGGCGTCGGTTGTCTCGAGCACCTCCGCGAGTGCTTCGACCGTTGCCGCGTCGAGGGATCCGCCGGTTGGATTGTGTGGCGCGTTCAGAACTACGAGTCGCGTCCGCGGTGTGAGCAGGCTCCGAAGCAGCTCCGGATCGACGCGGAAGCCCTCGTCGCCGTCGAGCCGGATCGGGACCGGAGTCGCGCCTGCGAACCTCACCGCGGACTCATAGGCCGGAAAGCCGGGATCCGGCACGATCACCTCGTCGCCAGGCCCGCAGGTCGCGAGAACCGTGAAGAAGATGAAGGGCTTCGCGCCCGTCCCGACGAGGCAATTTGCGGCTTCGATATCGAGATCGCGCGTACGACGAAAGTATGCGGCGACAGCTTCACGAAGCTCGGGCGTTCCTGCGGTCGCTCCGTAATGTGTCAGCCCCGCTGCAAGACCTTCGACGGCTGCAGCGACGACATGATCCGGCGTCGGGAAGTCCGGCTCGCCGATCTCGAGATGCACGACCGAGCGTCCGGCACGCTCGAGCTCCTGGGCGCGGGCGAGCACGGTGAATGCCGACTCGGTTCCGAGCCGGTGAACAGCTGCACTTACGGCAGCAGGCGAGGTGTCACCGTTTCGCGAGTGCCCCGAGTACGCCCGCGGCGCCCGCCAGAGCTCCGCCCTCGGCTGCTGTCTCCGTGAGGATGTACGGCTGCAGCGCGTGCGCGAGTGCGGGAAGCGTGATCGACTGCAGCCAGACCTTGCCCGGCCCACGAAGCTGCGCCAGGAAGAGGCCGTCGCCGCCGAAAAGCTTGTTGCGGATTCCGGGCACGGTCGTCAGCTCGAGGTTCACCCTCGTTTCGAACAGAGCCACGTGGCCGGGATGCACGCGAAGGACGTCGGTAGCGGAAAGATCGACCTCGACGACGTCGCCGTGCATCTCGACGAAGGCCTTGCCTTGACCGGACAGCCGCTGGAGGATGAAGCCTGCGCCGCCGAAGATGCCCGCGCCGAGCTTCTGCTGCATGTGCACGTTCAACTCGACCCCTGGCTCACAGCAGATGAACCCGTGGCGGTGAACGACGTACTCGCGGCCATCGCCAAGCGTCACCTCGCGAATTTCGCCCGGTGCCTTGGCCGCAAACGTCACTGCGCCGGCTCCGTCGGGCGACGTATAGGACGTCATGAAGAAGGTGCCACCACTGAGCGCCCGCTTGGCGGCGCCCATGAACCCGCCCTTGCTCTGCCCGATGCCCTTGCCGGTCTGCAGCTGAACCGGCCCGAGCATCCACGCCAACTCGCCCGACTCGGCGATTACTTCATCGCCGGGATTCAACTGGACTTCGAGAACCGGTGTCGTGTCGCCTTTGATCTCGAATCTCATCGGGATGAGTCTTCACGCTGCATCTCTGGGCGTCAACTCGCTCAGCTCGCGCGGCGGAGCTGAGCCTCGACCTTGTGCGCGGCCGGAGACTCCGGAGGCAGCTTCTCGAGCGCTTCGCAGAGCAACTCGCGACCTCGGTCGTCAGCACCCTGCCGCAGCAGCGTAAAGCCGAGGTTGGCGATCACCTTTCCGTGCTCCGGGTCGTCCGGACGTTCGCGCAGGATCAGCAGCGACTGCTCGAACCGCTCGACCGCCGCATCGGTCTCGCCGGCCGCAGCGAGAGCGAGCGCAAGACTGTTCAACGTCGGCGCCTGGGCGTGCCGGTCGTCCAGGGATAGGAAGATCTCGAGCGCTTCGAGATGCAGCGCGGCTGCAGGCGCGGGGTTGCCTGCGCGCCTCAGCTGGGCGCCGCGCGCGTTCAGCTCCAAGGCACGGCGCCGCTCGTCGTCAATCTTCGGTTGTGATCGAGGCGCCCTCGCTGCAACCTCTTCGGAGCCCGCGTACGGCCAGCCGTAGAGCTCCTCGGCGCTCGGCGGCGAGACGACCTGCCGCGCGCGGCTCGGCACTGCCTGCGGCACCCGAGGCGCAGCCTTCGCCGCGAGCCTCCGCGTCTGCCGTACGGCGTGCGTCCTCTGCGTCCTGGCGACCGCGACCGTACGGGTGACGAGCGCCGAGACGCGCTGCCGCCTCTGGACAGACCCCGCCGCACGGAGGACACGCTGCAAGTCGTGGTGCGACACCGCCCGTACCGCCAGCGCGACCCCGGCTGCGACGGCCGCCAGCACTGCCAGCACGAGCACGATCTGGCCGAGGCCCACGGCGATCAACGCCGAGGCGAAGAACACGGACATGGCGGTCAGCGCTGCTACGCGTTGCCGGAGGCGCCGCTCGGCGCGGAGCTGCTCGAGGAGGTTGCGCACGGAAAGGGGCTGGATTCGCATCATCGGAGGTCTCCTTCGACCCCTCGGTGGCGCATCCTTGCGACGGTTTCGACCTAATGGATCGCTAAGAACCGCCGCTGACACAGGAGATTCTCAGCGTTCGCTCGTACCTTATGCGAGTGGACGACGCCCTCCCACTCCAGCGACACGCCCGCGCGACTGGTCGCAGCGGCCTGATCCGGGCGCGGATCGGAGGCGCGCTGGTGCTCGCCGTCGTCCTCGGGAATGCCGCTGTGATCACGTGGCTCTGGGTGCACGGCGGCAACATCACGGACAAGTCGACAGGCGACATCCTGACGAGCATCGGCCGGATCACCGGCCTGCTGAGCGCGTACCTCGCACTCATCCAGGTGATCCTGCTCGCCCGCCTGCCCCTTCTCGAGCGGGCATTCGGATTCGACCGGCTGAGCATCTGGCACCGTTGGAACGGCCACGTGTGCATCGACCTCGTCGTCGCGCACGTCATCTTCACCGTCTGGGGCTACGCGCTGCTCGATCGCCTCCCGCTCGGCAAGGAGATCTCCACCATGCTCGGCGGTGGCATCTACCCCGGCATGATCACCGCCACGATCGGCACGGTGATGCTCCTCGCCGTCGTCGCGACCTCACTCGTGATCGTCCGTAGGCGCCTCAGCTACGAGTGGTGGTACGTCGTCCACCTGCTCGCCTATGCAGGCATTGCGCTCTCGTGGTTTCACGAGATCCCGACTGGCAACGAGCTGGTGCTCGACCACACCGCCGCCACCTACTGGCGTGGGCTCTATGTCGCGACGATCGCGATCCTCGTCGCCTTTCGCCTGGTGGCGCCTCTGTTCTTCACGCTGCGTCACGGTCTGAAGGTGGCCGAGGTGACCGAGGAAGGACCAGGTGTCGTCTCCGTGCGCATCACCGGCAAGCGCCTCGGCCGCCTGCGCGCCGAGCCCGGCCAATTCTTCATCTGGCGATTTCTCGACCGGCGCCGGGTCTGGGCCGCCCACCCGTACTCACTCTCCGCCGCTCCGGACGGTCGGTCGCTACGGATAACGGTCAAGTCCCTCGGCGACCACTCTGCGCGAATGCGTGAACTGAAGCCGGGCACGCGCGTTGTCGCCGAGGGACCGTTCGGCGTCTTCACCGACCGCGCGCGCCGCCGGGAGAAGCTTGCGCTGATCGCCGGCGGCATCGGCATCACGCCGGTACGTGCGCTGCTCGAGCACGCCCGCGGCGACGTAGTCGTGCTGTATCGCGCGCTCACCTCGGAGGATCTGGTGCTGCGCGGTGAGCTCGACCGTCTCGCCGAGGCGCGCGGCGCCACGATCCATTACGTCGTGGGTGATCATCGAGGCGACGGCGCGTCGCTGCTGTCTTCGGATCACCTGCTCGAGCTCGTGCCCGATCTGCCGGAGCGCGACGTCTTTCTCTGCGGGCCGCCAGCGATGACCGCCGTGATCTCCCGGAATATTCGCGCGGCTAGGGTGCCACGCCGCAACGTCCATCTCGAACGCTTCGCCCTCACCTAAAAGGAGAACTTTCCACATGCGCAAGTTCATCACCCTCGTCCTCGGTGTCACCGCGCTAGCGCTCCCGATCGTCGACGCCTTCGCCGCGGCGAAGGCTCAGGCGACCGTTCCCAAGAAGAAGGTCATCACCGTCTCGAAGACCTTTACGGGTGCGATCGCCCAGACTGACCGCTGGGGCGACATGCAGGTCAGGATCGTCGTACGCAAGACGACCACGATCGTCATCAAGACAAAGAAGAAGACCGTCACGCGAAAGCTGATCTCCGTCAAGGCCCCGGTCTCGCCGAACCACACCGACCGCTCGATCTACATCAACGAGCAGGCGCTGCCGACGCTCATCCAGGAAGCGCTGCAGGCACAGAGCTCCGGCGTCGATATGGTCTCGGGCGCGACCGACTCGAGCATCGCGTTCCAGACATCTCTGCAGTCGGCAATCCTGCAGGCGAAGGCTTGGTAGGTGCCGCGGGTCGACGACCGGCTGCCGGGCGGCCGGTGGGTTGAGCAGATCATGGGGCTACCGATCCTCGTCGACGTCCGCGACGACGTCGACGAGGACCAGGTGTCCGAGCTGTTCGACTGGTTTCGTCACGTCGACCGTGCGTTCAGCACGTACATCGACGACAGCGAGATCAGCCGACTCAACCGAGGCGAGCTCGACCTTGACGATGCAGACCCCGAAGTCTGCAGTGTGCTTGCGCGGTGCGATGAGCTCCGCGAGGAGACGGACGGCTACTTCGACGTGCGCGCGGCCGCCGCGGAGACGATCGACCCGTCCGGCCTCGTCAAAGGCTGGTCCGTCGACCGCGCCGCGCTGATCGCCGAAAGGCACGGCTGGCGCAACTACGCCATCAATGCGGGCGGGGACATGCGCCTGCACGGAAGCGCGCTCCCCGACGCCTCGTGGCGCGTGGGAATCCAGCATCCGACCCTGCGCCAGAAGATCGCCGGCGTCGTCAGGACCAATGACCTGGCGGTCGCGACGTCGGGCAACTACGCGCGCGGCGAGCACGTCTTCGACCCCCACACCCACCAGCCGCCTACCGGGGTTTTCTCAGTCACCATCACCGGGCCTGTGCTCGCGACCGCAGACGCGTATGCGACGGCAGCGCTCGCAATGGGCACAGCCGGTTCCGCGTGGACGGCTCGACTGGCGAGCTACGAGGCAATGACAATCCTCGCCGACGAGACCGTGCTCTTCACGCCCGGCTTCCCGCGCGCCGCCTAGCCCGATTCGGCGGGGACGCGCGAATCGGACGAAGCCCCAGTGGAGCGCACGATCTGGTCTCCGTCGACGGAAAGCTCTCCAACACCTCTCAGACGACACGAGCTGGGCCGATCGGGGGAACTTGTGTCGGAGAGCAGTTCGGGCTGCCCGTCCGCTGTAGAGATCGGGTCGCTCCGCGCACCTTTCGGTAAAGCTTCCGCAATGGACGCAGAGGCCGGACTGGGGAACGTCGACAATGCCGCGCATCGGGCGGTCGCGGAGCCGAACACGATCCTGCTCGGACTCGTGGGGTCGACCGTGCACGGGGT
>JACDGR010000175.1 GCA_013821525.1 Actinomycetota bacterium | reverse complement strand
ATCCTGCACCGGTGCGACAGGGATACCCGCGAGCGTCTCGAGCCAGTGAGCGGAGCTCTGCGCGGCAAGCTGCGCCCGGATCGGCGGCAGGAGCGCGTCGCGGTTAGCCAGGCGGTCGGGGTTCGTGGCGAAACGCGGGTCCGTGAGCAGCTCGGGCAGGCCGATGCGCTCGCACAGCGTGCGGAACAACCGGTCGTTCGCCGCCGCGATCATCAGCTCGCCGTCCGCAGTCGGGAAGACCTCGTACGGCGCGATCAGCGGGAAGGCGGTGCCGTGGCGGCCAGGCGCCGCACCTGATTGCAACGCGGCCGCCAGCTGGTAACCGACGAGCGACAGGGCGGTATCGAAGAGGGCGACGCTCACGTCGCGGCCGCGGCCCGTCGTGCCGCGCTCGAGCAGCGCAGCGACGACGCCGAGCGCCGCCCACACGCCGGTGCCGATGTCGACGACGGACGCACCGACCCGAACGCCGGGGCGATCGGGCTCGCCCGTGATGCTGACGAGCCCGGCGAAAGCCTGCATCAGCGGGTCGTAGCCAGGGCTCCCGGCGAGCGGGCCGCTGTTGCCGAAGGCCTCGATCGAGCAGTAGACGAGAGCCGGGTTCTGCTCCCGCAGCGCTTCGCTCCCGAGCCCGTGCCGCTCCGCCGAGCCGGCGCGCATCGATTGGACGACGACGTCCGCTCCGGCGATCAGCCGCAGCAGCGCGTGCCGGCCGCGCTCGTCGGTGAAGTCGAGCGCCACCGATCGCTTCGAGCGGTTCGCGGCGAAGAACATCACGCTGCCGCCGTCGAAGAACCGAGGCCCCCAGTCGCGGGCCTCGTCGCCACGCCCCGGGCGCTCCACCTTGACCACCTCGGCGCCCAGGCCGCCGAGAATCTCGGTGCACGTCGGGCCTGCGAGCGACGACGTCAGATCGACCACGCGCATCCCCAGCAGCGGCTCGAAGCTCATGCGCCCGAGGCTACCCATAGGATCGAGGGCGACGGCGTCGCGCGCGCGATCTTCGGACACGGGAGGAATACGTGAAGCTGGGAATGAACATGCTGCTCTGGTCGACAGACGTCACCGGGCCGGAGTACCTGCCGGTGTTCGAGATGCTGGTCGATGCCGGATACGAGGGCGTCGAGATCCCGATCTTCGACACCTCCCCCGGCGTCGTCGACGCATACGAGCGCCTCGGCGAGAAGTTGCAGGCCCTCGGCCTCGAGCGGCTCGGTGTCGGCGCGCGAGGCGGCGATGACAGCCCGATCAGTCCCGACCCGGCGGTTCGCGAGCGCGGGCTGCAGGCGACGAACGCTGCGCTCGACATCTGCGCCGCGCTGGGCGCGAAGACGATCTGCGGCCCGCTCGGCGCACCGCTCGGGACATTCTCGGGGACAGGCCCTACCGACGAGGAGAAGCAGTGGTCCGCGGAGAGCCTGCGAGCAGCCGCGGAGCACGCGGCGACCCGCGACGTGACGATCGTCGTCGAGTACCTGAACCGCTTCGAGATGTACCTGATCAACTGCGCGGCCGACGCCGCCGCGCTCGTACGCGAGGTCGACCACCCGAACTGCAAGCTGATGTACGACACCTTTCACGCGCACATCGAGGAGAAGGATCCAGTCGCCGCGCTTCGCGAATGCCAGGACGTGCTCGTGCACTTCCACGCCTCCGAGAACGACCGGGGCACGCCGGGCAGCGGTCAGGTTGCGTGGGACGAGACGTTCGCGGGCCTGAAGGAGATCGGGTACGACGGCTGGATCGTGATCGAAGCATTTGGCGGCTCGCTGCCAGATCTCGCCGCGGCCACGAAGATCTGGCGGCCGATGTTCGAGAGCGAGGAGCAGCTCGCGCGCGACGGCGCGGCGTTCCTGCGCGACCGCTGGAGCAGCGTCGCGGCCTGAGGTTCACGTGACGGGGCCGGTGCCGGCGCGGATCGAGTCGGAGCTGCGTGACGTCTTCGAGCTCCTCCCCGGCCCGGCGGGCGCCGCGGGGCTCCTCTCGCTGCTGACGAGCACTGTCGACGCGCGGCTGCTCGACACAGCGGGGCCCCAGCTGCGGATCGTCGCCAACTACGGCGTCGGCGTCGACAACGTCGACCTGGCCGCAGCTCGGGAGCGCGGCGTGCTCGTCGCCAACACGCCCGACGTTCTCACCGAGACGACGGCCGAGCTCGCGATCGCGCTCACGCTGGCACTCCTGCGCCGCGTCGCCGAGGGCGACCGGCTGATCCGTGCGCACATGCCGTGGCAGTTCGGCCTCGAGTTCATGCTCGGTGAGAGCCTGCGCGGCAAGCGGTTCGGCATCGTCGGGTCCGGCCGAATCGGCGCAGCGACCGCCCGCCTCGCCGAGGCGCTCGGAGCCACGCCCGTGCTGGTCGGCCGCAGCGGCGACTTGCAGGAGCTACTCACGACGGCAGATGTCGTCAGCCTGCACTGCCCGCTGACGCCGGAGACGCGGCACCTGATCGACGCGGCGGCTCTGGCACAGATGAAACGGACGGCGGTTCTCGTCAATACGGCGCGCGGCCCAATCGTGGATGAACGCGCACTCGTAGCAGCGCTTCGCGCCGGCGCGATCGGCGGCGCGGCGCTCGACGTGTACGAGCACGAGCCCGACGTGACGGAGGAGCTGCTCGCCTTCGAGAACGTCGTCCTCACGCCGCACCTCGGCAGCGCGACACGCGACACGCGCGAGGAGATGGGCCTGCTCGCGGTGCACGCGCTCCGCGAGGTTCTGCTCGAGGGTCGCTCGCCGGCGAATACGGTGGCGTGATGCGGATCGGCCTCTTCGTCACCTGCCTCGGCGACACGCTCTACCCCGAGACTGGCCGGGCGGTCGTGACGGTGCTGGAGCGGCTCGGGCACGAGGTGGTGTTCCCGGCCGAACAGACCTGTTGCGGGCAGCTGCACGCAAACAGCGGCTATCCCGATGAGGCCCTGAAGCTCGTGCGCCGCTTCGAGTCGATCTTCGGTTCCTACGACGCCGTCGTCTCGCCGTCGTCCTCGTGCGTCGGCCATGTCCGCGAGCTCGCACCGGAGCTCGCGCCCCGCGTGTTCGAGCTGTCGGAGCTACTCGTCAACCGGCTCGGGGTCGAGGACGTCGGGGCGTCGTTCCCGCACCGGGTCGCCTACCACCCGACCTGCCACTCGCTGCGCGTCACGAAGGTCGGCGACGCTCCGCTGCGGTTGCTCCGGAACGTGCGCGGGCTCGAGCTCGTGCCGCTCGAGCGAGCGGAGGAATGCTGCGGCTTCGGCGGCACCTTCGCCGTCAAGAACGCCGCCACGTCGTCGGCGATTCTGGCTGACAAGTGCGACGCGATCGAAGCGAGCGGCGCCGGGTACTGCACCGCGGTCGACGGTTCATGCCTGCTCCAGATCGGCGGCGGTCTCGAGCGCCGCTCCGGCGGCGTTCGCGCTCTGCACCTTGCGGAGATCCTCGCCGCAACGGAGAGCGCGTGAAGGTCTCGCCGTTTCCCGCGGCGGCAGAGCACGAACTGGCGAACGTCCAGCTGCGCCGCAACCTGCGCGCCGCCACCGACACGATCCAGAGCAAGCGCGCCCGCGTCGTGGCGGAGCTACCCGACTGGGAGGCGCTGCGCGACGCCGGCAGTGAGATCAAGGCGGACGTGCTCGCACGCCTCGACGAGCTCCTCGTCGAGTTCGAGACGGCTGCGACGGCGGCCGGCGCGCACGTTCACTGGGCGCGCGACGGCGCGGAAGCAGGCGCAATCGTCGCCCGGATCGCGCGTGAGCACGACGTCGACGAGGTGGTCAAGGTCAAGTCGTTGACCACCGACGAGATCCAGCTGAACGACGTCCTCGCAACCGCGGGTGTGCGCGCGATCGAGACGGACTTCGCCGAGCTGATCCTGCAGCTCGACGGTGACTGGTCGTCGCACATTCTCGTCCCCGCGATTCACCGCAACCGCACCGAGATTCGCGATCTGTTCGCGCGGACGATCGCCCCGGGGATCGTCTCCGACGACCCGGCGGATCTCGCCGAGGCATCGCGCGTGTATCTCCGCGAACGGTTCCTGCGCGCGAAGATGGGAGTCAGCGGAGCCAACTTCGGCATCGCCGAGACTGGCACGGTCTGCGTGGTCGAGTCGGAGGGCAACGGGCGCATGTGCACGACGTTGCCACCCGTGCTCGTGTCGATCCTCGGGATCGAGAAGCTCCTACCGCGCTTCGACGACCTGGAGGTGTTCCTGCAGCTACTCCCCCGCTCCTCGACGGGCGAGCGGATGAACCCGTACACCTCGCTCTGGACCGGGGTGACATCCGGCGACGGGCCGCAGGAGCTCCACATCGTGCTGCTCGACAATGGACGCACACGTGTCTTGCGTGACGAGGTCGGGCGCCAGGCGCTGCACTGCATCCGCTGCAGCGCGTGCCTCAACGTCTGCCCCGTCTATACGCGCACGGGAGGTCACGCCTACGGCTCCGTCTACCCGGGTCCGATCGGTGCGATCCTGACCCCGCAGCTGATCGGGATCGAGAACGCGTCGAGCCTCCCCTACGCCTCCACTCTCTGCGGCGCGTGTTACGAGGTGTGTCCCGTCAAGATCGACATCCCGAGGGTGCTGCTGCACCTGCGCGCCGAAGCCGTTCGCGCACGTGGACGCTCCGCCGAGCGGCTGACCATGCGCATCGTCGGCTGGACGTTCGAGAGCGCGCGCCGCTTCACGCTCGCGCAGCGGGTTGCGCGCACCGCACAGACGCCGTTCGCGCGCGGCGGGTTGGTGCGGCGTCTCCCGCCGCCGCTCAGCGGCTGGACCCGCTCGCGCGACCTGCGGGCCGTTGCGAAGACGAGCTTCCGCTCGTGGTGGGCCGGGCGATGAGTGACGCCCGGACCGAGGTGCTGGCGCGCATCGCGGCGATCCCGCGTGAGCCGGCGCCCGAGCCGAGCCGCGACTACCGCGTGTCGGGAGAGCGCTCAGCGGACGAGGTCGTGGAGCTCTTCTGCACGCGTGCGGCCGACTACCGCGCCGAGGTGGTGCGCGTGGACGCAGCCGCGGTTGCGACGGCGATCGTGCGGATCCTCGCTGCGCACGGTGCTCAGCGGGTCGGGATCGGCCCAGGCCTGCGGAGCGAGTGGCGCCCCGCGGGCTGCGAGCTCGTCGACGAGTC
Organism: Actinomycetota bacterium; assembly: GCA_013821525.1. Lineage (GTDB taxonomy): Bacteria > Actinomycetota > Thermoleophilia > Gaiellales > Gaiellaceae > PALSA-600. Next base: position 1,949 of record JACDGR010000175.1, on the reverse strand, counting down.
AGCGCTCGATGTCGCGGGCCTCGATCGCCTCGATGGCGCGATCACGGGCTGCACGGTGGCCGTCGCCGAGACCGGGACGATCGTGCTCTCAGGCAGTCCGGAAGAAGGGCGGCGCGCGCTGACGCTCGTCCCCGACCTACACGTGTGCGTCGTCATGCGAGAGCAGATTGTCGAGCTTCTGCCCGAAGGGATCCGGCTCCTCGGCCCGCTCGTGCGGAGCGAAGGACGGCCGCTCACCCTGATCTCCGGTCCCTCCGCGACGTCGGACATCGAGCTCGACCGCGTCGAGGGCGTGCACGGCCCGCGGCGGCTCGCCGTCGTCGTCGCTGGCTAATCGGACGCGGAAGCGCTTTGCCGGCGGCGGCTCAGCTGCGGCTGCGCGGGCGTGCGTACATCCCACACGAGCCCGAGCTTCTCGAGCCCGCGGATCACCCACCACGAGACGTCGAACTGGCCGCGCAGGAGGCCGTGGCGCGCCGACGAGGGGAAGGCGTGATGGTTGTTGTGCCAGCCCTCGCCGAAGACGAGCAGCGCAACGATCCAGTTGTTGCGTGCCTCATCGCGGGAGCGAAAGTCCTGCCGGCCGAACATATGGCAGATCGAGTTCACCGCGAATGTCGCGTGCTGGTAGAGGAAGATGCGCAGGAGGCCGCCCCACACCATCGCCTCGAGGCCGCGCTCCCAGGTGCCGCCGACGAGATAGCCGACGCCGAACGGGATCCCGAGCGTGAGGACGACCCAGACGAGATAGAGGCGATCGATCCAGCGGACGAGCGTGTCTTCATAGAGATCATTGCCGTAGATCCGACCCTGTTCCATGCCGAGGTTCGTGAAAAGCCAGCCGACGTGAGCGTGCACGAAGCCGCGTAGCGCGCCGCCGAGGCCGTCGCCGTGACCGTGCGGCGAATGCGGATCGCCCGGCTGGTCGGAGAGAGCGTGATGCTTGCGGTGGTCGGTTACCCACTGTGTGACCGGGCCCTGCATCGTCATGCAGCCGAGAATCGCGAGCGTCGCCTTGACCGCCGGATGCGCGGCGAACCCGCGGTGGGTGAAGTACCTGTGGAAGCCGATCGTCGTTCCGAACGCACAGATCACGTAGAGGGCGACGAGCAAGATCAGGTCGACCGGGTGAAACGCGACGCCCCAGAGGAGTCCCATCGCCGACAGGAGCCCGATCGGCGGCACGATCACGGCAGCGAGCGTCACGACCTTGCTGATCGTGCTCGACTCGGGCCGGACAGTGCCGACGGCTACCCTTGTGTCCAATGTTTGTCCCATATCTCGGTCTGGAGCGTAGCGGCTCTTCCAACCGATATTCGCACGGGAGCGAATTCGGTTCATGAAGGTCGCAGTCATCGGCAGCGGCGTCTCCGGTCTCGGGGCGGCCCATGTCCTTTCGAAGGCCCACGAGGTCGAGGTTTTCGAGGAAGCGACGCACGCCGGGGGCCATACCCGCACGATCCACCACGCTGGGCTCGCGCTCGATACCGGGTTTCTCGTGCACAACACGCGCAACTACCCGCTGCTGACACGGCTTTTCGAGGAGCTTGGCGTCGCCACGCAGCCTTCGGAGATGTCCTTCTCGGTCTCGTGCCCCTGCGGCCTCGAATACTCGGGCAAGCGCCCGTTCGCGCAGCCTCGGCGCGCCCTTGATCCACGCTTCTACGGGTTGCTCGCCGAGATCGGCCGCTGGTTGCTGACGGCGAAGGGCTCGCTCGCGGAGCTCGGCGACAACGTCTCGCTCGGGACGTACCTCGACGAGCGGCGGTACTCGCAGCGCTTTCGGCGGCACTTCCTCGTGCCCCTGACGGCTGCGCTCTGGTCGACCGCGCCGGGCCGCGCGCTCGAGTATCCGGCGGCTGCGGCGATCAGGTTCTTCGACAACCACGGCATGCTCGGTCTCGGCCGCTTCAAGTGGCGGTATGTGACGGGCGGCAGCGACACCTACG
>JACDGR010000174.1 GCA_013821525.1 Actinomycetota bacterium | reverse complement strand
CGACTACGGCGACCCGTACGGACTGATCGACAAGCTCTTGGACGGTCGTGCGATCCGCGCGGTCGGCAACACGAACCTCTCGTACTTCGCGGTGCCGAGGTTCAACCGAGCAATCGATGCCGCGCAACGCCTGACCGGGCTCGCCCGCGACCAGGCGTACGGGAGGCTCGGAATCGAGGTCGCGCGCACCGAGGCGCCCCTCGCCGCGTACGCGGTGCTGAACGCGCGCGTGTTCGTGTCCGCGCGGGTCGGCTGCATCACCTACCAGCCGGTGTACGGACTCGACCTCGCCGGGATCTGCCTCGGCTGACCGCTCCGGACGCTCGATACCTCGGAGGCGCCTTCGCTACACTGCGCCCGCGAACCGAACGGCACGGCCCATTCGTCTAGTGGCCTAGGACACCGCCCTCTCACGGCGGCGGCACGGGTTCGAATCCCGTATGGGCTACTCCGCAAAGGCCCTGCTAGACGGCAGCTTTTGTGGACTGGGGAACGAGAGCGCAGTGGACAGAAGGGGTCAGAAATGGCCCCTTCTGGACACGATTGGACCAGGAATGGACCACGATTTAGGGTGCGTGGGCGACGGTCAGCGCGATCGAGGCGCCCGATGGGACCTCGGGCTTCTCGAGCTCAACTACCGCTCGAACCGCGTACCGCTTTCCGCGCAGCACGAGGTGATCGCCGACCCTCCACGACTCACGCACGGAGAGAAGGACGCCGAGACGTTCCCCTGCGTCGTCTTGGATGATGTACGGCATTCGCGGCATTGGCATATCGACAGGTGCCCGCTTCACCGATGCTTCGAAACGTCTTGTGCCGCTCTTGGCGGTCGCGAATCTGCGAGCGCAAAAACGAACGATTCAAACAGAGGAACGGGTGACGATGATTCACCAGATGATCGTGGCGAGGCGGGCGATCCTGTCAGCGCACGTCGAGATGCTGCTCGAGGCTGAGGCGCGGGGCGGCGATGCCGACTCTGTGCAACTCGAACTGATCGCGAGCGAGATGGAATCGCTGCGCGACTTGATGCGTTTCGCGGTGCTGGACGAGATCGCCGGCAGGCATGCCGTCGCGTTGCCTAGCTAGTATCCGTATCGGATTTACGTTTCGTTCGCCTGGGTCCTTTGGGACAGGGCGGGGCCTTAGGGAGCCGCGGGACGAGTGACTACAAAACTCAAGCGTTTCGGAGGCTCCCATGGGAAGTATCACGATTGCGCCTCTTGGCGATCTAGACGGCTTCACGCCGGCCGATTACCAACGGGCGGTAAAGGAACGGAAAGAAGCGGTAGCGATCGTCCTCGAGCAGGCCGGTCCCGACTACGAGCTGTCGAAGGTGACGTGTCTCGACGGCGACAGCGACACGAAGGCGAAAACTCTGAAGAGGCTCGACGGCGAACTTCGGCGCCTCGACGAGGCGGGACGTGTGCTGCTGCCGTTCACGCCGCCGGGGGAGCCGAGAGGGTCGCAGCGCTACGCCAAGGCTGGCCCGCGCATGGACGGGATGAAGTTCGGCGTCGTCGAGGGGCAGGGCGCAGCGTTCCTGAAGAACCTCGGCGGCCGTAACGGCGAGGGGCTGAAGGCGCTCGACGGCACGTCGGGCGGCTCGATGGTCCCCTCGTGGTTCGACCCGCGGATCCTCGAGACGCGGCAGCGGCAGCTTTCCCTCCGCTCGCTGATCCCGACGACGCCGGTCAACTCCGACTCGGTCGCGTACTTGCAGCAGACGGTCGCAACCCAGAACGCGGCCCCTGTCGCGATTGGCGGGCTGAAGCCGACGTCGGTCTACACCGTCGCCCGCGTGCAGACGCCGGTACAGGTGATCGCCCACGTCAGCGAGGCTCTCGACCGTTCGCTTCTGATGGACTTCGACCAGCTCTCGCAGTTCATCGACGGTCAGTTGCGGATGGGCGTGCTGCTCGCCGAAGAGGATCAGATCCTGAACGGTGACGGCACCCCGCCGAACCTGTCGGGCATCCTCGACCAGTCGGTGCAGACGCAGGCGAAGGGCGCCGATCCGACGCCGGACGCGATCTATAAGGCGATCACGAAGATCCGTAACTCGTTTTTTGAGCCTGACGGAATCGTGATGCATCCGAACGACTGGCAGGACATCGCGACCCTGACGACCGCGGATGGTCTCTACATCTGGGGTTCGCCGGCTGAGGCGGTCACGCCGACGATGTGGGGGCTGAAGGTCGTCACGACGCCGGTGATCGCACAGAACACCTGCCTCGTCGGAGCCTTCGGTGTCGGTGCTCACATCTACGACCGGGAGCAGGCCCGCGTCACGTTCGCGGAGACCGGACTCGGCGACAGCGCCGGTCAGGAGATGTTCACGCGCAACCAGGTCCGCTACCGCGGCGAGTCACGTCTCGCGCTCGCGGTTCCGTACCCGGCAGCGTTCTGCAAAGTAACGGGCGTGTGATCGGATGCGGCTGTTCGAGCAGCTTCTCGGACGCCATGAGGCAGAGCGTCACGGCCGCATTCGTGCGGCCGGGACGCTCGAGCCTCACCGCACCGGGGACGGGTTCCTGCCGCTCGAGGAGGCGGCGGCGGTGATGGGCGTCGACCTCGACACGCTCGGGCAGATGGCCGGCCGCGGCGACCTCGAGTGGCGCGACGAAGACGGCAGCGTTCTTGTTCGCCCCGCGGTCGTCTCACGGATGGCGGTGAAGCGGCTCGCATGATTTGGGGGCAGGGAAAACGCTGGACGGAGGCCCCCGGCCCTGCATGGGCTCCTCTTCTCCGTCCGGCACCGGAAGCCGGGTGGCCGTGGCACCCAAGAGCCGCAGCCACCCGGCAACCCGGAACCGGTGCCTAATGTCGAGGCGTACGCGCCAACCGTGATCGACGAACTCAGCGCCGAAGACCTCGAGGCGCTCGCCGCCCCGTGACTTCCCCTTATCTAGCCCTAAGGCTGGGGCAGCACCCGGTCGATATGGGGCATGATCCAGTTGAAATGGCGGAAGGTGAACAGGAAATTCAGGTCGAGGTTCCGGCCGATCTGGAGGTCGGTGCGTATGCGAACTTCGCGCTTGTCGCGAGTGGCGAGCACGACATCATGATTGACTTCTGCCAGCTTCAGCCGAAGCGGGAGGAGTCCGATCCCGCCAGAGCTCTAGTTGTGAGTCGCGTGCGAATAGCACCCACGTTCATCGGTCCTCTGTTGCAGGCGATCTCATCGAACGCGTTCAACCGGGATGAGGCGCTGCGTAAGGCGCGAGAAGCCCAAGAAGGCGGGGAACTCACTTGACAAGTTCAACAGTCCCAACGGTCGAATCGGGGGTCTTTGACCGCCGAACTGTCTACAAGCCGATCGCTACGGATGGCAGCCGTGCGCGATACGACGCGAAAGAGCGGCGCACCCAGCGGATTCGGATTCCAGCTCCAGCCCCGGTCGCTGCCAGGGTGAGCCTTGAGATGGGCAAAGAGGATGCTGGTTACTGGGCGCACATCGACGAATTGGATGTCTCCGGCGAAGGCGCCTCCGCACAGGAAGCGTTTGCTGCGGCCGTGCGTGCCGCGAGAGACTGGCTGGTGTACCTCAAGGAAGAAAACCCCGACCTGTCCGAAGAACTGGCCGCCCATCGTCATCACCTCGAGTTACTCGATGCGCCACTGTTCAGCTGGTTCAAGTCCTTTCAGACTTCGGAATAATTGCCTCCGCGCCTGAACGAATTTCGGACCGTGCTTAACCGCAACGGCTTCGAAATTGCGCGCAGTCGTGATCACGAGATATGGGTGCGGAAGAACGCTGAAGGGCGGATCGAGATGCGCGTTTCCGTCTCGCATGGGAATGCCGAGATTCGGACACGGGGCCTGTTCTCGCGGATGTTGAAGCAAGCCGGCAAAACCGAGCAGCACTTTTATGAGGTGCTCGAGCGCCGATGACCGAATCGGGAACTACGCTGAACGAGGACGCCGCTCGTACCGCTGGCCGCGGCGAGCGCGTTTGTTGCTCCTAGCGCCTCGGTTTCTTTGGGCGCTTCGGGACGGCAGCGCCAGCTTTCTTCAGCCTTCGATGAATCGTTGTCCGGTGGACTCCCCAATACGACGCCAACCATTCGACGGCTCCGCGCTGGCCCTCGAGCTTCTCGTACTGAGCTGCGAGATACTTGAGTGACTCAGGAGACTCGTCCGTGCCGAGATGCTTGACCGCGACATCCGAATTGAGTACGGATTCTGCGAGCTTCTGGTAGTGAAAGAGGTTGGCCTGAAACCAGCGGACAGCTGAGGGGCTGAGGCGAGACTCGTCAGAGTCAGGGAGCGAGTCGACTGCGTCTCGAGATACCGGGCCAATTCCCATCTCGAATCCGACGCACTCAAATCGCCCGGTATCGGTCATGAGGAAATAGAACCGGACGGGCCAGGGAAGTTCGACAGGTCGAAGCGTTACGCACCACCGGACGTCCGTTGCGTTTGCCCTACCCGGCATCGTGATCGCTCCCACTAAGCCTCCTCGAGGCTGCAACAGTTCGCGCTACACAGCTCTTCCAAACTGATGCAACCCTACACGTATGGTTACAGACACGCGCAAGGCGTTCCTCTCGATCGCGGAGGCCTCGGCAAGGATCGGCGTCAGCACGAGCACCGGGTACAACCTCGCCGGCGCTGGCCAGTTGCCGATCGTCGAAATTCACGGCGTCCGTCGGGTCCCGACCGAAGCGCTCGACAGATGGCTCGCTGAACGAACGCAGCAAGCCCTGGCCGCGGTGAGGGCTTCATGAACGGCGAAGAGGCCCGCCAAGGCCTCCCCGGTACCGCCGTTATCACCCGCATTCACTCTACCCCCGAACTCGGCGAGTACGGCGGTGAGTTGGCGCAACGGTGCCCCGACTGCAACCACGTCTCGCCGAGCGCCACGCACCTCGAGGAGCATCAGATCTACAAGTGCTGCGGCGCGCTCGGGCGTGCCGCATGACATCCGCGAACGAGTCCTACTTCGGCGCCGCAGAAACAGCTGCGCAACTTGCGCGCATCGGGCTTGCCCCTCTAGAACCAGACACCCCGCAGATCGAAGGGACACGGAGCCTCGACAGCTACCGAGTGCGCGGCGTCGAATGGATCGACAAGCCATTCCTGCAACGCGCCGCGTTCCACCTCCTAGCAGGCCGCAAAGGAACCTGCAAAGGAACCTACGTCGCAGGCCTCGCAGCGCGAGTCACGACCGGACGACTGCAGCCGCAACCTCGGCGCGTCCTCATCGTCACCTCGGAGGATTCGATCGAGCTCGACTTCCTGCCGCGCTTCACTGCCGCAGGCGGCGACACGCGTTTCGTCACCGTCATCAATGACGCTTTCAAGCTTCCCGAACAGGTTGAGTGGCTCGAGGAGACCGCGACGCTGATCGGCAACGTCGGGCTGATCGTCATCGACCCGCTCGGCAACCATCTCGGCGGCGTCGACACCGACAAAGAAGGAATCGTCAGAACGGCGATCGGCCCGCTGAACGCGTTGGCGGATCGGCTCGACGCGACGATCCTCGGTGTCCGCCATCTCGGCAAAGACGCCTCCCGCGGAGCTCTCGCGAGCGTCCTCGGATCGACTGCATGGGTTGACGTGCCGCGCTGCGTGATTCTGATGGCACGCGACGACGAAGACGAGATGGTCTTCCACTATCAGGTCGTCGCAGGCAACCGAGGGCCGCGCAGCGCCGGGAGGTCGTTTCGCCTCCACCTCGTCGACGTTCCGCCGGCCGTCGAGATCACGCTCGCGATCGAAGAAGGCGCGTCGAGCAAAGATGTTGAGGATCTTCTCGGGCCACGCACGAGCGCCGCTGAGCCCAGCAAGTCGGCACGCGCACGCGAACTGATCCTCGACATCCTCGACACTGAAGGAGAACAGGAATCAGACGCACTCGACGCACGGCTCGCCGCGGAGACCGGACTCGCTGCGCGCACCGTGAAGAACGTCCGCCAGAAGCTGCGCGAAGAGGGACTCGTCGCGGCCCGCCCGGAGAAAGACGGCGACGGAACCGTTACGCGTTGGCTGATCGGCCGCACCCTCGCGCCCAGAAACCCGTCGTGACCCGGAACGCCGCGAGCCAGAAACCCTACTGCTCTTCGAGCAACGGCCGGAAATGGCTTGGTTACGCCAGTTCCCTTCCAGGTGCCCTGGAGAGAGTTAGTAGAGGTATCTGGCCCACATACCTGCCTGCCACTGAGCGAGGACTCTGGCGTCGAGGCGAGGCATGACAGGCCCCTCCCAGAATCTCCGGCCGACAACTTCAGCCGCCTACTCCCGCGGCTCGGAGAATACGGAAACTGTTTTTGAGGGGGATTGCGTGCGCGGGGGGATTGCCGCGGAATCACTCGATCGGGGGAGGGCAGGAAGCGGGTCGGTCGGGCATAACGAGGATCCTGACAACATCCGGCCAGACGTTGGGGTCGGCCGGGCGTCATGCATTACCTGCGGTGATGGTCCACCAGAGGCACTTAGCCCGGTGGATCACCCGCTGGACCACCCTCGCCTTAAATCGCTGGGGCTCCGGCAGGATGATGGCAACGCCACACCGGCTTTTGTCACCCCGTTGGTCGGTGTAGGTGTACGGACACGCGGCGAGATCCGCTCCTCGAGAGCCCTTGGGGCGGGTCTCGCCGTCGCAGTGCCCGGGGCACCCTCAGAAATCGCTCGTCAAGGCAACCGAACGGCGACCCCGACGGTCTTTGGCGAGAAACAGCGGTAAAGCGGCATGACTGCGTCGGAGGCTGCGAAGCGGTGGCGGGTTGCGAATCCGGGGCGTGTGGAGGCGTACAACGCGTCTCGGCGTGTTCTGCCGGCGTTGGTGATGTGTGAGGAGTGCGGCGCAGTGTTCGAGGGCCGCTCGAATCGGCTTCTGTGTTCGAGGCGGTGCAAGGACGCCCGGTACCGGCGGTTGCATCCGGTGGAGAACGCGGCGAAGCAGGCGCGGAAGTATCGGCGCCGGCAGGAGCGTGCGGCGTAGTGGCCTCGATGACGAAACAGGACGTCGCCGCTGAGCTCCGCGTCAGCGTGAAGACGGTTTCGAGGCTCATTGCGTCCGGCGACCTGGCCGCGTTCCGTGTCGGGCATCAGGTGCGGGTGCGC
>JACDGR010000173.1 GCA_013821525.1 Actinomycetota bacterium | reverse complement strand
GGCCTGGCTTCATCGTCGGGGGCGAGCTCGTGCGCGCGCCGGCGACGGCCACGAGCGAGACCGCCAGCGCCGCAACCGCGACGAAAATGACGAGACGATTCACAGAGGTTCCTCCTATGGCTTGAGACCTATGACTTGAAACGGGGGGGTAGGGCGATCTTATGCAGAGGAGAGCTGCTTGCCCAGCCAAACCTGGAACGCGGCGAGCAGCGGTTCCGCGTTCAGCAGCAGCCGGCCCTCTTGGAGCACGCCGGAAGCCATGCCTCGGTGCACCGACTCGACGAGCACGGTGTCTTCCTTGCCGACCTGGTCGTCGAAGGCGAAGAATTCGGCAATCCACTCGGCGTCGAGTCCGGGCGCGAAGAAGTAGTCGAGGTAGCGCTCGGTCCGGTTCGGCCCCGCAGGAGCGATCGGCCCGATCGAGAGGTTCGCCGGCCCGGGGAACACGTTCAGCCCGGTGTTCGGATAGAGCAGGTGGAATTGCCCGCGCTCGCCCGTCCCCTTCGCCTGGGCGAACTGTGCGGAGAACGTCGGGTGCGCTTCGAGCTTGTAGCGATCGGGGTGCACGTCGACGGACTCGCTGAAACTCGGGTGGGCGGTGGGGCAGTGGTAGCACTCGAGAAAGTTCTCGACCACGATCTTCCAGTTGGCGTTCGCGCCGAACTCGACGCGGGAGTGGAAGACGAGGTCGTCGATGTCGATGTCGCGCGCCAGGATCTCCGGCAGGTCGCCGAGGTGCTCTGCGAGCGCTCCGGCGTGTGGGTCGGGATGGACGAAGAGAAAGGGACCCCACTCCTCGACGCTCGCCGGCAGCAGCGACCAGTCGCCTTTGTCGAACCCAGGCTCGCGGTCGCTACGGGGTGCGGCGCGCAGGGCGCCGTCGAGGCCATACGTCCACGCGTGGTAGTGGCACTGGATCGTCTCGCGGTCGCCGCAACCGTCCATCAGCACGGCTCCTCGATGCCGGCAGACGTTCAGGAACGCACGCAGCTCTCCGTCGCGCGCACGCGTGACGAGGATCGGGACGCCGCCGGCATCGGTGGCGAGGTACGAGCCGGGCTCCGCTACGGCGGCCGCGCGGCCGCCGTACTGCCACGAGCGCGCGAAGATCCTCGCCCGCTCCTCGCGCAGCGCCTCCTCGCCGCTGTACCAGGCGAACGGAAGCGTTCGCGCGTCCTCGACCGACGACATGCGCCGAACGCTAGCGGGCGGACTTGACAGGCGGATTGCTTCGCGCTATTTATCTAGTCAACTAGGTAAATAGATCGAATAAGGAGTGCGATGATCGAGTTCCGGCTCGACGCCCGCTCGGGCGTACCGACCTATCTCCAGCTCGTGCAGCAGGTTCGCCAGGCGATCCGCCTCGGGATGCTGGAGCCGGGAGACCAGCTGCCGACCGTCAAGCAGGTTGTCGGCGCGCTCGCGATCAACCCCAACACGGTGCTCAAGGCCTACCGTGAGCTCGACCACGAGGGGCTCGTGGAGGGGCGGCGGGGGATCGGCACGTTCGTCTGCGAGCAGCCCCCAGGCCCACCGCTCGAGGACGTGGATGAGCTGCGGTCGGCGCTACGCCTGTGGATCGTTCGGGCACGCAAAGCAGGTCTCGACAACGACGCGCTCGCTGCGCTCTTCGCGGACACGGTCTGGCCCCAGGCGGCGGCCCGCGTCGCATGACCGCCCCTGCCCTCCGCACCGAACAGCTCGGCAAGCGGTACGGCGCCAACTGGGCTCTGCGCGACTGCACGCTCGACGTCCCGGCCGGGTCGGTGACGGCGCTCGTCGGGCCGAACGGCGCTGGGAAGACGACGCTCCTACAGCTCGCGGTCGGGCTGATCGATCCAACGGAGGGTGAGGTCTTCGTGCTCGGACACGCGCCTCGGCGTGATGACGTGGCCGTCCTTCCGCGCGTCGGGTTCGTCGGGCAGGAGCATCCGCTCTACCGGAGCTTCACGATCGCCGAGACGCTTCAGGTCGGGCGCAGGTGAACCCGACCTGGGACGATGCGGGTGCGCGGGCGCGAATCGAGGCGCTCGGCTTGCCGCTCACGCAGAAGGTCGGACGGCTCTCGGGCGGGCAGCAGGCACAGGTGGCGCTGACCCTCGCGCTCGCGAAGCGCCCGGATCTACTCCTCCTGGACGAGCCCGTCGCTTCACTCGACCCGCTCGCGCGCCGTCAGTTCCTGCAGGCCGTGATGGAAGCGGTCGCCGAGACCGGGATGACGGTCGTGCTCGCTTCGCACATCGTCGCCGAGCTCGAGCGCGTCTGCGACCACCTCGTGATCCTGTCGCACGCGCACACGCAGCTCGTCGGTCCGATCGATGAGATCCTTGGGAGTCACCGCGTGCTCGTCGGCCCCCGGAGCGATGCAGTGGATATCGCACGCGTGCACGACGTGGTTCGCGCCAGCCAACGGCGCGCCAGACGACGCTCCTCGTTCGCGCGAACGGGCACGTCTACGACGCGTCCTGGCAATTGCACGACGTCGACCTGGAGGAGGTCGTGCTCGCGTATCTCGAGGACGGCATGAGCACGGCGGTGGCGTCGTGATCTGGCTGGGTTGGCGTCAGCAGCGGACCGAGTTGCTGATCACGGCCGTGATCGTCGCCGTGATCGCGTTGCTCATCGTCCCGACGGGGTTGCACATGGCGTCCGTCTATGACCACGACGGCCTCGGCACGTGCAACCTTGCGCACCCTTCGAGCGGCTGTGGGCACGCGATCGGGGCATTCACGGCTCGATTCGACGGCCTGAACAGCCTGTTGGCGTGGCTGACGCTCGCCCCAGGCATCGGGGTGGTGCTTGCAGCCCCGTTCGTGCTCGATCTGGAGCAGGGAACGTTCAGGCTTGCGTGGACGCAGAGCATCAGCCGTACCCGCTGGATCGTCGTCAAGCTCGCGCTGAGCGTCACGATCGTGACGGCGGTCGCGCTGCTGCTGACGCAGTTGCTGACGTGGTGGCATCAGCCGCTCGGCCGGTTTGACGGCCGCATGGGGAACAACGTGTTCGACTCCGAGGGAACCGTCGTGTTCGGCTATGCGCTGTTCGCGCTCGGGCTTGCACTCGCGATCGGCGTCGTCTGGCGGCGTGCGGTCGCCGCAACCGCCGTCTCGTTCGTCGTGTACGTGATCGCGCGGGTGTTCGTCGACACGTGGCTACGGCAGCGGCTCCTGTCTCCCTCGAGCATCACCTGGAACCTGTCCGGCTCGAAGCGATCGGGCGAGCCGACGGCGCTGCACCATGCCTGGGTGCTGAACGAGTTCCCGAGCGACCGCTTCGGGCATCAGATCCCGTTCAGCGCGCTTCGCTGCGCCGGGTCACGCTGAGCCGCCCCGGTCCAGGCCGCCTACAGCCACGCGACCTACATCCCCGCCAGCAGCTTCTGGACGCTGCAGCTGAACGAGACGTCGATCTTCCTCGGGGTCGGGCTTGCGCTGATCCTGGCGGCCGCGGTGTGGACGCAGCGCCGGGTCGCTTTAGCTTCTTAGACGCGACCGCTGTGGATCAGCGTCACCGGGAGGACGCGCGAAGCATCTTCCCCGGGCTCGAAGCACGCACGGCAACGGGCCTCGTAGGAGTCGAGCGCACCCACCTGGATCGTCTCGCCCTCGAAGGGTGCGGGGCTGCCGTCGACGAGTCGCTGTGTCATCGTCGCCGGCCCGCCGCATCTGTGGCAGACGGCTTCCAGCTTGTCGACGAACTCCGCGACGCAGAGGAGGGTCGGCATCGAGCCGAACGGCAGACCTCGGAAGTCCTGGGCGAGGCCCGCTGCGACGACGCGTGCACCGCGCCGCACGAGCTCGTCGATTGCATCGATGATCCCCTCGTCGAAGAACTGCACCTCGTCGATGCCGACGGCGTCGTAGCCCTGAGCGAGCCGCTGCACCTCCGAAGGAGTCGTCGCAGTCACCGCGCGCATCTTCGCGCCGGCGTGCGACACGACATGGCCGACGTCATAGCGGTCGTCGATCACGGGCTTCACGACGAGCGCGCGCTGGCCCGCGATCTCGGCGCGGCGGAGGCGTCGGATCAGCTCCTCGCTCTTGCCGCTGAACATCGGGCCGCAGACGACCTCCAGCCAGCCGCCGCCCTTCGGTTGTGTCCTGATCACGCGGAGGGAGGCTAACCGGTGGGTCAGACGCCGCGGGCGTTCGCGAGCACCTCCAGCGTCCGGCCGCGGACACCGACGACGACCGTGGCCGAGCGCCGGGCGGCGCGGATCGTGCCAAGGTCCTTGCCGGTGATCCGCCACCCAGCCCGCTGAAGGCGCGGCACGTACCACGCGACGACCGTCTCGGGGTCCGAGTGAGCCGGCAGCGTCCAGTCGCGGGCGCCGAACTCGGTGTTCGAGCTGACGCCCGCCGTCGTCTTCGGAGCGGCAGCACCTGGGTACACCGGGATCGTCGCGAGGAGCGCGGTGTTCTCGCGTGAGTAGGCCGACGGCTTCTTGGTACCGCAGCCGGCAAGCGCCAAGAGCGCGAGGAGCAGCACGGCCGTTCTCATTTCAGGAGGCGGGACATGCGGCGATCCTTGAGGACTCGGCCGTCGGTCTGGCACGTTGGGCAATAGAAGATCGTGTGCTCCTCGAAGTCGACTTGTGCGAGCGGTGTCCCGCAGCGTGCGCACGGCGCGCCGAGCTTGCGGTGCACGCGGTAGGTCGTCTCGTCGTTCGCGCCCTGCAAGCGCAGGTCGAGCCCCCGCGCGAGCTCCTCGCGAATTGCTGTAGCGAGCCGAGCGGTTCCCTCGTCGTCGACCTGGCCGGAGAGCGCGTAGGGCGAGAGCTTTGCCGCCCAGAGGATCTCGTTCGCCCACGCGCGGCCGATGCCGGCGATCAGGCGCTGGTCGCGGAGCAGTGAGTGCAGACGCCGCGAGTCCGAGCCGAGGATCCGCGCGACGTCGTCGTCGGAGAGACCGTCCGCTTCGGGCCCGAGATGCGCCAGCTCGTCGCGGAGTGCATCTGGCCGCAGCAGCCAGACGCCTGCGCGCTTCTTCTTGCCGGCTTCGGTCAGCTGCAGCTCGCCGCCGTCCGCGAACCGTGTGCGGAATGCAGGGGACTTGGCCGCCTTGCCGCCGGGTGCGATGTACTTGAGACGCCCGGCGCTCATCAGGTGCACCATCAGAACGAGCTCGCCGCCCGAGGTCGGGATCAGGAAGCGCTTGCCGCGCCGCTCGACGCCTGCAAGTGACTGCCCGTCGAGCGTCGAGATCGGCGGGTCGAACGTCTTCAGCGTTGCGATGTGCGCCGGCCCGGCCTGCTCGACCGGAGACGTCTTGACGAGCGGATCGAGCTGGCGCCGCCAGGCTTCGACCTCGGGCAACTCGGGCAACTAGGCTCCCTCGGCGATGGACGCCATCAGGGTAACCGTGCGACGTGGCAGCACCGTCGAGGCGGTGCACCACGTGCATGTCGTATCGACCGACGGGCATCAGGCAGGCGACGACCTTGTCTGTCACCTGCGCTCGTCGATGAAGCCGCTACAGGCTGTGCCGCTCCTCGAGGGGTACGACGACCTGCCGGTCGAGGAGCTCGCGATCGCGTGCGCATCCCACCAGGCCGAGCCGGCGCAGCTGGCCGCGGTGCGCGCGCTGCTTGCGCGCGCTGGCGCGCAGGTCGACGATCTGGAGAACGGGACCCAGCCCGGCCGTCCCGACGGCAAGCTCGGCCACAATTGCTCAGGCAAGCACGCAGGGATGCTCGCGGCGTGCGTCGCGCACGGCTGGCCACCGCACCCGTATCGCGATCCGGATCATCCGCTGCAGCGGCGCATCGCAGCCGTGGTCGGGCCCGGCGTGGGGGCGATCGACGGGTGCGGCGTTCCCACGTACGCAATGCCGCTCTCCCGCATGGCCGAGGTCTTCACGACGCTGCCCGAGCCGATCGTCGCTGCGATGCGCGCGCGGCCCGAGCTGATCGGCGGCGAGGGAGCCGACGACACCGACTTCATGCAGGCGCTCCCCGGCTGGGTCGCGAAGCGCGGCGCCGAGGGCCTCTTCACTGCGCTCTCGCCCGACGGTGCCGGCTGGGCGTTCAAGGTCGAGGACGGTTCGACGCGCGCGCTGCGGCCTGCGCTCGGCCAGGTGCTCGGCATCGACGCGTTTCGCACGGTCGAGGTGACCAACAGCCTCGACGAAGTCGTAGGCTCGATCGCATGAAGGTCTTCATCGTCAGCGACATGGAGGGCGTCGCCGGAATCGTCAAGTGGCAGCAGGTGACCGGCGGCCACGCCATGTACGAGGAAGGGCGACGGCTGTACACCGGCGAGATCAACGCCGCCGTGCGCGGAGCGAAAGCGGCGGGCGCGACGGAGATCGTGGTCATGGACTGTCACGGGGCGGGCGAAGGGTGGACGTTCAACTCGCTGATCCCGGAGGAGCTCGACCCGGCGTGCGAGTACGTCGTTCAGAACGAGTGGACGGAGTACACGGCGTTCCTGGAGGCGGGCGTCGACGCGGCGCTCTTCGTCGGGATGCACGCGATGGCCGGCACGCGCGACGGCGTCCTGGCGCATACCGTCAGCGGCTCGTCCTGGTGGCGCCTGCGCTTCAACGGCGTCGAGGTGGGCGAGGCCGGCATCAACGCGGCGCTCTGCGGCACGTGGGGGTGCCCGGTGCTGCTCGTGACGGGCGATGAGGCTGCCTGTCGCGAAGGAACGGCGCTCCTGGGCAGCAGGCTGACGACGGTGTCCGTCAAACAGGGACTCGGCCGATTCAGCGCACGCCAGCTGCCGGGGCCGAGGGCGCGCGAGCTGATCGAGGCAGGCGCGCGCACCGCCCTCGCAGATCTCTCGGCGGTCGAGCCCTATGACCCTGGCTCGCCGTGCGAGATCCTCGTCGACTTCAACACGTCTGACCACGTCGAGAAGTACCGCTACCGGCCGGGTGTCGAGATCACCGAGTCACGCCAGATCGCCTCGCGCGCCGAGGACTGGTGGACCGCGTGGCGCCAGTTCTTCTTCTGAGAGACCCCGCCCCGATCTTCCGTGCGCAACGAGACATGGCCGGCGGCAGCCTCCGTGTCCGAAGCGTCACGCAGGGGTTGCAGGTGTGACGCGCCTCCGGGTGCGCTAGAAC
>JACDGR010000005.1:7984-31646 GCA_013821525.1 Actinomycetota bacterium | reverse complement strand
CGTTAGCGTGCAGATACATCCGAGCCCTCCTTTGAGTGTGCGTCCGGGAAGACACACAGCCTCAAAGGAGGGCCGGATAGAACCCTCAGCCGTTCACAACGTCCTTAGGCAGGACAGCTAGCGTCTCTCGGTGTGAGCGGTGATTTGCTCTTCGCGCAGTCGCTCGCGGATCTGGCCGACGCGATCACGGCAGCGCGCTTTCGCGCGACCGATCTCAGGGTGGACACGAAGCCGGACCTGACGCCGGTCTCTGAGGCTGACCGGGCGGCGGAAGAGGCGATTCGGGCACAGATCGCAGCGTCGGGGCGCGGCGAAGGAGTGCTCGGTGAGGAATTCGGCGACGACGGCGGGGATGCGAAGTGGATCGTCGACCCGATCGACGGCACGAGCAACTACGTGCGCGGCGTGCCAGTGTGGGCGACGCTACTGGCGCTCGAGCGCGAAGGACAGGTGATGCTCGGGCTCGTGTCGGCGCCTGCGCTTGGCCGGCGCTGGTGGGCGGTGCGCGGGGAGGGTGCGTTCGCCGACGGGGAGCGTTGCCGCGTGTCGGGCGTGTCGCGGATCGAGGACGCGGCGATCTCGACGACGTCGGCGCGGCGCATGCCGGCAGGGTGGACGACGGTGGTGCAGCGTGCGTGGTCGAACCGTGGGCTCGGTGATTTCTGGCAGCACTGCCTCGTGGCGGAGGGGTCGCTCGACGTGGGGTGCGACTCGGTCGTGAACGTGTGGGACTACGCGCCGGTGCAGATCATCGTCGAGGAGGCCGGCGGGCGGTGCACGCGGTATGACGGCGGCACCCCGGGGGGCGGCGAGAGCTTCGTCAGCACGAATGGTCTCCTGCACGCTGAGATGGTCGGTCACCTCAGCCCGAGCGGCTGACCGCCTGCAGGCTGACGCGCCGCCGCTCTCGCGGGTCACGCTCCTCGACGAACAGCCTCAACTCGCGGCGAGCGCGGTCACGATCCGGTGAGAAGAGCGCGAGGATCTCGTCCTCGAGCACGAACCGGTCGGGAGGTTTGTCGCCGACCAGCGAGCCGTAGTTGCTGTAGGGCCAGTCCTCGGGCCGCTCGGCGAGGTTCGCGCGGGGTGCGTTGTAGGCGAGGTAGCGCTGAATCTCGAGGAAATGCTCATCGCTCTCGACGACGACGTCGAAGAAGCGCCGCTGCCAGAGCGCGCCGCGCCTGCGGTGGTGCTGGTTGTACCAGCGCGCGTACCGGCTGTTCAGCCGCTGCATCCCGCTGCTGAGCGTCGGCTTCGTGAGGCGGATCACGAGGTGATAGTGGTTGCCGACGATCACGTATCCCAGGCATTCCCAGCCGCTCTTCTCGATCTCGGTGCGCAGGAAGCGCAGGAACATCTCGCGGTGGTGGTAGTCCGGGAATGCGAAGACGCCGTCGACCGCTTTCGTGTTCACGTGGTAGGTCTCGCCAATGATCTGCAGACGAACGGCGTTGCTCATCCCACGAAGATGCCGACCCCAATCGCAACGCGCCAGTGTCCGTTTCACAATCGGCGCGAACTCGGCGCAGTTGCGTCACCCTCGGTCCTTCAGCGGCACCTCCTCGCGCCTCGCAACGCACCACGACGTCTCGAGCGACGTCTGAGCAAGCTCAGAGCCGGCTCAGACGCGGCTCAGACGTCGCTGGTCTCGCGTAACGCTCGTTGCGGCGCGATTTTCGCAGCGATCAGGTCGCGGCGCGGACTGCGGCTTCGTAGATCGGGTCGCGACCGAAGCGATCGAGTTGGGTCGAGAGGACATCGCTGGCGTTCGGTGGGGCGCCCGGCGGGAACGGCGCTGGTTTGCCATCGAGATCGATTCCCTCGAGATGCTCGCGCTCCTCAACCTCGACCTCGAGCTCGTGACCGAGCCGCGAACTGAGCCACCCCGCGAGCAGTAGTGCCTGTGCCCGCGTTCCCTGCACACGAACTACCTGCACATCCGCAATCTCCGGCCAGAGGGAGGACAGCAGCCCGCGCCACCGCTCCGTTCGGTCCCAGGCAATGTCGGAGACCGCAACGCGGTCGAACAGCTCCGCCAGCGGGCCATACGCGCCGGGGAGATCCTCCCACTCGGTGGAGTCGACGATCAGCCGGTCGGCGATCCCGACCAGCTGGTCGAGCTCCGCGCCGCCGAAACCCGGCTCGCTGCGCCAGCGCAGAAAGACCGGGAGATCCGAGATCAAGAGCGGCAGGGCGATCGATGCCGGCGCGGTCGCGCGGTTGCCGCGCAGGATGAGCTCGATCACCTCGCCGCAGATCGCGCGATCGCCGATCGGGAAGCAGCGCAGCGAGACGGTCGCATCGAGCCCGTCGTCCTCATCGGGTCGCGGGACGAGCAGAAGCGTGCGCGATGGATGGCGTTCCGCCATGCCGGCGAGCGTCTCCTCAGCGGCGTGTTGCCACTCCGGCGGTGCCCACGCCATGTGCGTCATCACCGAGGTGCGCAGATTGGGTTGTCCGCCCTCCAGGACCGACTCGGCCCGCAAGCATGCAAGCTCCCGCTCGATCTGCGCGATCGAGACGTCGACGCCGGTCCACTCCTCGGTCAGTGCCTGCGCCACGACCTGCCGTCCTTATGCACGAGCTCGTCGGCAGCTGCCGGCCCCCACGTTCCTGCCGCGTAGTTCGGGAACGACGTCTTGTCGCGCTGCCACATCGCGACCATTGCATCGACGAGGGCCCACTGCTCCTCAATCTCGTCCGACCGCGTGAACAACGTCGCGTCGCCGAGCATCGCGTCGAGAATCAGACGCTCGTATGCGTCCGGCAAACCCTCCCGGAACGCACCGCCGTAGAGAAAGTCCATGTGCACGGTGCGGATCGTCATGCCCTGCCCCGGCACCTTCGCGCCGATCGCCAACGAGATGCCCTCGTTCGGCTGTACATGGATCAGCAACACGTTCGGCCGCAGACCCTCGGCAGCACCGTCCTCGAACGGCGGATGCGGCGCGCGCTTGAACTGGATCGCGATCGTCGTCTCGCGCCGCGCGAGCCGCTTGCCCATCCGGACGTAGAACGGCGTGTCCGCCCAGCGCCAGTTGTCGACGAACAGCTTCGCAGCGACGAACGTGTCCGTCTCCGAGCCCGCCGCGACGCCCTCCTCCTCACGATAGGCACGCACCTCCTCGCCCTCGACAAAGCCGCGGCCGTACTGCCCTCGCACGACGTGCTTCGGGCCGGGAGTGTGCAACGACTTCAGCACCTTGACCTTCTCGTTGCGCACCGAGTCGGCGGTGAAGTCGATCGGTGGCTCCATTGCGGTGATCGCGACGAGCTGCAGCAGATGGTTCTGGAAGATGTCACGCACCGCGCCCGCGGACTCGTAGTACCCCGCTCGTCCTTCGATGCCGATCGACTCCGCGACGGTGATCTGCACGTGATCGATGAACTGCCTGTTCCAGATCGGCTCGAAGATGCCGTTCGCGAATCGCAGCGCCAGCATGTTCTGCACCGTCTCCTTGCCGAGGTAGTGATCGATGCGGAAGACCTCGCTCTCGGTGAAGTGCTCGTTGATCTCGGCGGTCAGCGCGCGCGCCGACTCCAGGTCGTGTCCGAACGGCTTCTCGATGATCAACCGGATCCAGCCCTCGGCACTTCGCCGCTCGGCGATCTCGGCGACGAGCGTCGCGATCGCACTCGGCGGGACCGCGAAGTAGTAGACGCGGTTGCCCTGCGTCTGACGTTCCGCATCGAGCTTCGTCAACGTCTCGACCAGCGCGTCCTCGCCCTTGTCGTCGGCGAAGTCGAGCGTCGAGTAGCGCATCCCTTCGGCGAGCGGCTCCCAGATCTCATCCTTGAACTCGTCACGCGCGTGATCCTTGACCGCCTGCTTCATCCGCTCGCGGAACTCGTCGTCGGTCTCCTCGGTACGGGCGGCACCGACGATGCCGAAGTGCTCCGGTAGCAGGTGGCGGAACGCGAGCGCGTAGAGCGCCGGCATCAGCTTCTTCTCCGTCAAGTCCCCCGACGCGCCGAAGATCACGAGGATGCACGGGTCGGGACGACGGCGCAGCCGCAGGCCCTCCGCGAGCGGGTTCTCGTCGGCGGCCGCGCTCACGCGCGCGGATCCTGGCTATGCGATTTCGCCAGCTCGACCGCCTTGACCGCGTGACCGCCGAACTGGTTGCGGAGCGCCGCGTTCACCTTCGCGGCGAACGACTCGTCCTGCCGCGACGCGAACCGCGCGAACAGAGCCGCGCTGATCACCGGCACCGGAACGTCCTCGGCGATCGCCTCCGCGATCGTCCAGCGCCCCTCGCCCGAGTCCTCGACGAAGCCCCTGATCCTCTCGAGCTCGCCGCCTTCCTTCTCGAACGCGCTGTGCAGCAGCTCGAGCAGCCACGAGCGGACGACCGACCCGTACCGCCAGATGCCCGCGATCTCGTGCAGGTCGAGATCGAACTCCGACTTCTGCATCACCTCGAAGCCCTCCGCGTACGCCTGCATCAACCCGTACTCGATGCCGTTGTGCACCATCTTCGTGAAGTGCCCCGCACCCGACGCCCCCACGTGCGCATAGCCGTCCTCTGGCGCAAGCGACCGGAAGATCGGATCGAGTCGCTTCGCCGTCGCCTTGTCGCCGCCCGCCATCAGGCAGAACCCGACTTCGAGCCCCCACACACCACCGGAGACGCCGACGTCGATGAACGAGATCTTCTGCTTGCGCGCCTCCTTGTACCGGCGCTGCGAGTCGCGGAAGTTCGAGTTGCCCCCGTCGATGATCGTGTCGCCAGGCTCGAGAATCTTCAGCAGCTGCTGAAACGTCTTCTCGGTGATCTCGCCCGCTGGAATCATCAGCCAGACGTGCCGCGGGGTCGCAAGCTGCTTCTTCAGCTCGCCGAGCGTCTTCGCCGTCGAAGCAACCTGAGGGTCGTACGTCTTGACCTCGTGGCCATGCTCCTCCAGCCGCTTCGTCATGCCGCTACCCATCCGGCCGAGGCCGACCATTCCGAGTTGCACTACGCCTCCTCGAGTTGGATGCGCGCGACGCGTCGGCCGCGCTCTTGCAGTGATGCGAAGTCGCCCGCCGCCTGCGCGCGGATCAGCTTCCCGAAACCGAATGCCTGCCCGGGGATCGCGAGCTCGTCGCCGGTGTCGTCCACCACCTGTAGATAGAGACCGGTCGCCGGTCCACCTTTGTGCAGCTGCCCGGTCGAGTGCAGATAGCGGGGCCCAAATCCGTGTGTGACGACGCAGCCGGTCGCCGCGCGCGCCTGTGCAGCGAGCTCGAGCACGCGCTGCTCGTTCGCCGCAGTCGGGTTGACGAACGCCTGGATGCAGACGTAGTCGCCCTCGTGCGCCTGCGCGAACAACGCGTCGGCGGAGCCGCTCGGCGCGACATCCGGCTCGGCGCCGGAGGCAAGCACCTCTCGGGTCTTGTCCTTCGCCGACTGCACGTCGGGCTGGTCGAACGGATTGATCTCGAGGATCGACCCCGCGACCGCGGTCGCGAACTCCCAGCGGAAGAACTCCTGCCCGAGCTCGTACTCGCCGGAGACGCGCACCTCCTGCCCCTGCCGATCGGGGCCGTCGGCAGGCTCCCCCGGTGCCGGCACGAGACCCTTCCCGTGCTTGCCGGTGGACTCCGCCAGCAGTTGCTCGGCCCAGAGACCAAACCCGCCGGGATTCGGTGCGATGCAGATCTTGTCTTGCCCCGCGCGCCAACCCTCGCCGAGTGAGAGCCCGAGCTCGAGCCCCGGGTTGCCTTCCGCGAGCTTGCAGGCGTCCGCCATCTCCTGCGCCCGCACGAGCAGGCGCGTCACGTCGACGCCCATCAACGCCGCGGGCAGCATCCCGAAGTTCGACAGCGCCGAGTAGCGGCCGCCGATCGTCGGCTCCCCGGGGAAGACTCCGGCGAACCCGCGCTCGCGGGCCAGCCGCTCGAGCTCCGAGCCCGGGTCGGTGATCGCCGCGAACAGGTCGCCGTTGTGACCCGTGCGCTCCCAGAAGTAATCGGTGTGGGAGCGCGTCTCGAGCGTCGAGCCCGACTTGGACGCCGAGATGAACAACGTGCGCACGGTGTCGAGTTGCGCCTCGAGATCGCGGATCGCCTGCGGATGCGTCGTGTCGAGAACGTGGAACGTCTCCTGGCGGAACGTCTGCCTGATCACCTCCGGCGCGAGCGACGAGCCGCCCATCCCGAGCAGCACGACTGCATCGACCCGGTCGACGACCGATTCGGCGAAGGAGAGCAGCAGGTCGACGTCCTCCGCCGTGCGCCACGGCGCGTCGAGCCAGCCGAGCCACTTGCCCTCGTCCGCGCCCGTCCAGACCGTGGGATCGCGCGCCCAGATCCGCTCGACGATCTCCCTGGTCACGCGAGCTTCCCCACGCTCACGCCGGCGCCAGCGACCCGCGCTTCGCGCGGATGCTCTCGACGATTTGCTCGAAGGCGTCGGCGAACTTCTGCACTCCTTCTGCCTCGAGCAACTCGACGACCTGGTCGTAGTCGACACCCGCCTCGCGCAGCTGCTCGACCAGCGCTCGCGCATCCTCGATGCCGTCCAGCACCGTGTCGCCGCGAACCTCGCCGTGATCCTGGAACGCCGTGATCGTCTCGAGCGGCATCGTGTTCACCGTCTCGGGGCCGATCAGCTCCTCGACGTAGATCACGTCGCGGTAGTCCGGGTTCTTCGTCGACGTCGACGCCCACAGGCAGCGCTGCTTCGTCGCGCCCTTACTCTCGAGGAACTCCCAACGGGGTCCGGAGAACGCCTCGAGATAGTGCGCGTAGGCGAGCTTCGCGTTCGCGATCGCGAGCTTGCCCTGGAGCTTCTTATTCCCCACGGCAGCGAGCTGCTTGTCGGCTTCGCTGTCGACACGCGAGACGAAGAACGATGCGACCGACGCGATCGTCGACGGATCCCCGCCACTCGCGACGAGCCTCTCCAGACCGCGGATGTACGCCTCTACCACGGCCTTGTAGCGCTCGAGGGAGAAGATCAACGTGATGTTGATCGACGTGCCGTGAGCCGTGCAATCCTCGATCGCAGGAAGCCCGGGCATCGTCGCCGGGATCTTCACCATCAGGTTCGGGCGATCCACCTCCTTGGCGATCCAGCGCGCCTGCTCGAACGTCCGCTCGGTGTCGTAGGCGATGCCGGGCTCGACCTCCATCGACACGTAGCCGTCCACCCCGTCACTCTTCTCGTAGGCGGGCTTCAGGACGTCGCATGCGTCACGGATGTCCTCGAGCGCCAGCGCGAAGAAGATCTCCGAGGCGTCGTCCGTCTCCGCGAGCAGCTCTTTCATCTGCTCGTCGTAGGCATCTCCTTCGGAGAGTGCCTTCTGGAAGATCGAGGGGTTCGACGTCACACCGGTGACGGCATCGTCCTTCATCATCTTCTTGAGCTCACCTGAGTGCACGAGCTGCCGCGAGAGCGTGTCGAACCAGATCGACTGCCCGCGGGCGGCCAGCTTATGCAGCCGGTTGTCCTGCGCCATGCTTCATCACCTCTTCCATCTCGGCGACCTTCAGGAGGCGCGCCACATAGCGCTCCCCGCCGTCGAACGTCGCGCCTAGAAATGCTTCGACGAGCTCGCGCGCAAGCGAGGGGCCTACGACCTCAGAGCCAAGGCAGAGCACGTTCATGTCGTCGTGCTCGACGCCCTGGTGCGCGCTGTAGGTGTCGTGGCAGATCGCCGCGCGGATGCCGGTCATCTTGCAGGCGGCCACCGCGGCCCCGACACCGGAGCCGCAGACGAAGATGCCGCGCTCGGCACGACCGTGTTGCAGCGCCTCACCGACCTCACGAGCCTTGTCGGGATAGTCGATGCGCACCGCGTCGGTGTCCGTCCCGAGGTCCACGACCTCGTGCGCCGAGAGCGACTCGAGTACCGCCTCGCGCAGGTGCACGCCGCGGTGGTCGAACGCGACGGCTACGTTCACGTCGCTCGTTCCAGGAGTGCCGTTGCGCGCGCCATGACGTTGTCGATGTTGAACCCGAATTCGGCGAGCACCTGCTCACCCGGGGCCGACGCACCGAAGTGCTCGATCGAGATCGAGCTTCCCTGGTCGCCGACCCACTTGCTCCAGCCGAGCTCCACGCCGGGCTCGACCGACAGGCGCGCGCGCACGCGCGGCGGCAGAACCTCGTGCCGATACTCGGTGGGTTGCGCCTCGAAGAGCTCCCAGCACGGCATCGAGACGACACGGACCGCCGCGCCGTCGGCCGCGAGCTTGCGTCCGGCCTCGAGCGTCAGCCCCACCTCTGCGCCGGTACCGATCAGGATCAGGTCCGGTGCCGAGGACGACTCCCACAGCGTGTAGGCACCGCGCTCGACGAGCGAAGCAGGTGCAAGATCGCTCCGGTCGAGCGTCGGCACCTTCTGCCGGGACAGCGAGAACGCAACCGGGCCGTCGGTGCGCTCGAGCGCGACCCGCCACGCGTGCGCGGTCTCGTTCGCGTCAGCCGGCCGCATGAACCAGAGAAAGGGGATTGCGCGCAATGCGGCGTACGTCTCGACCGGCTGATGCGTCGGCCCGTCCTCGCCGAGCCCGACCGAGTCGTGCGTCCAGACCCAGACAACCGGCAGCTTCATCAGCGCAGAGAGGCGCACGGCCGGTCGCATGTAGTCGCTGAAGATCAGGAACGTCGAACCGTAGGGCTTCACGCAGCCTCCGTGCACGCCGATCCCGTTGACGATCGAGCCCATCGCGTGCTCGCGGATCCCGAACGGGATGTTGCGACCGGACCAGCGCGCCGAGAAGAGCCCGCCGCCGACGAACTCGGTCTTCGTCGACTCGACCAGGTCAGCTGCGCCGCCGATCATCGTCGGCACCGCGTGCTTGAACGCCTGCATGACCTGCTTGCCCGCATCGCGCGTCGCGATCTCCTCACCGGCCGCGAACTCCGGCACATCCCACGGACCGACGCGTCCTTCCCAGGCGGCGTCCCACCGCTCGCGTGCGACCGGGAATGCTTCCGACCAACGCTCGAAGGTCGCGTGCCACTCGCTCTCGAGCTTGCTGCCGCGCTCGACGCCGTTCATGTGCTCGTAGACGCCCTCTGGCACGAAGAAGTCCTTGTCCGGATCCCAGCCGAGCGCCCGCTTGGTCGCCGCGACCTCCTCGGGGCCGAGGGCCGAGCCGTGCGACTTCGCAGTGTCGATCGCCTTCGGCGCGCCGAACGCGATATGCGAGCGAACGATGATCATCGACGGCCGTGCGGTCTCGTCCTGCCCGTTCGCGATCGCCTCGCGCAGCGCGTCGAGGTCGTTGACGTCGGCGACGTACTGCACGTGCCAGCCCTGCGCCTCGAACCGCGCGGCGCGGTCTTCCGTGAACGAGATCGCCGTGGTGCCGTCGATCGTGATGTGGTTGTCGTCGTAGAAGTAGATGAGCTTTCCGAGCGCATTCGTGCCCGCCAGGGACGTCGCTTCGTAGGAAAGGCCCTCCATCAAGTCACCGTCGGAACAGATCGCGTAAACGTGGTGATCAACGATCGCGTGCTGCGGCCGGTTGAACGTGTCGGCAAGGAAGCGCTCGGCGAAGCCCATGCCGACGCCGTTCGCGAACCCCTGACCGAGCGGTCCTGTCGTCACCTCGATGCCCTCGGTGTGGCGGAACTCGGGATGCCCCGGCGTCGCCGACTCCCACTGGCGGAAGCGCTTCAACTCTTCGAGCGACAGGTTGTAGCCCGAGAGGTGCAGCGCCGAGTACTGGAGAACGCAGGCATGACCGGCGCTCAGAATGAAGCGATCACGGTTCGGCCAGTGCGGGCTCGCCGGGTTGTGGCGCAGCGCCTCCCGGTAGAGCAGGTAGGCGACCGGCGCCAGAGACATCGCCGTGCCCGGATGGCCCACCCCGGCTTTCTGCACCGCATCCATGGACAGGGTGCGAATCGTGTCGATCGAGAGCTGTTCGATCTCCGTGGTGGCCAAGCTGTCCTCCTGGGTGGTCGCTTCCCTCTCGAGCGTAACGGCTCTCAGCCGGTCGCCGCAGCAGCACGGATCGCGGGTCCCGAACGACCTCCGCGACCTACAGGCCGAGGCCGCCCGCCGATCACTCCGATCAGCTCGTCTCTTCCGTTTGCATGCGTGCGCGTTGTTCAGCGATGGCGTGCAAGTGGATCTCGTGGCGATCGAGGCGCGGTTCGACAACGTGATCGATCGGCGCCGGCGGCGCCGGCGAGCCGAGCCGCTCCAGTGCGATGAGCGCAGCGCCGCGCGCCGATCCCTCTTCGACCGCAGAGACCTCGACTGGCCGGCCGAGCACGTCCGCGAGGATCTGCACCCACGCCGGGCTCGCCAGGAGCGCGCCGCCGGTGGCGACGATCGACTCGACCGGCTCCAGCGCCTCCAACACATCTGCGAACCGGTAACAGACGGCTTCGAGCGCGGCTTGCGCGATGTCGCGCGTCGTCGTCGCGAACGAGAGTCCATCGATCATCCCGCGTCGCGAAGGATCCCAGCCGAGCGACCGCTCGCCGCCGAGGAACGGTAGGAAGACGAGGCCGTGGGCGCCGGGCGGCTGCTCGTCGAGGTGCGAGGTGTCGAGCGCGCCTCCGTCGACGTCGCGCAGCGTCGCGAGCAACCAGGCGTGCAGGTTTCCGCCGTCCGAGAGCGCACCACCCTCGCAGAAGCGGCGCTCGTCCAGGCGGTAGAGGAAGAGGCCGGCACGCGGCTCGGCACGGTTGGCGGCGTAGACGACGCGGGCGGCGCCCGAGGTGCCGATCATCACCGCTGCGCGGTCGCGCCCGGTCGCGCCGACACCGACGTTCGAGCACGCGCCGTCGCCGAGCGCCGGATAGACGTTGCCGATCGGATCGTCGGAGACCGGTGCCAGTTGCGAGGGGTCGATGCCGAGCGCGTCGAGCGTCTCCTCATCCCAGGTACAGCGGTTCGGGTCGTAGAGCCCCGTCCCGCTCGCCGTCGAGATGCTCGTCCGCAGCTCGCCCGTCAGCCGGAGCAGCAGGAAGTCCCCGAAGGAGAGAAATCGCGCGGCTTCGACACCCTGCTGCGCAAGCCGCAGCACCTTCGCCGGCCAGTAGGCGGGGTGCAGGAAGCAGCCGGTGCGGCGGTGGTAGCCGACAGGGTCGAGCTTCGGCGGCTCGCCGCCGGCGAGGTCGCGCCAGCTGAGCACCGGCGTCAGGGGCCGGTCGTGTCGGTCGACCGCGATCAGCGAATGCCAGAAGCACGAGACGGCGAGCAGGTCTCCTTCGCCGACCTCCGAGAGGACGGCCCGGCACGCCTCGACCAGGCCCTCGGCGTCGAGCTCGGCAGTCAGCAGCCGGGCATCGCCGGGCTCAGCGCGCCCGTGCTCGTCGTAGGCGACGGCACGCACCGACGAGGAGCCGACATCCAGTGCGACGAGACGCGTCACTTGGCGGGAAGCTCGACCCGGAAGCACGTCCCCTCGCCCGCCGCCGAGCGCACCGAGATCGTCCCGCCGTGCGCCTCCGCGATCGCCTGGGAGATCACGAGCCCGAGCCCTGTGCCGGGGATCGCCTGCTCCGTCGCCGTCGACGAGCGGAAGAAGCGCTGGAAGAGACGACCCTGCTCCGCAAGCGGAATCCCGATGCCCGTGTCCTCGACCTCGATCACGACCTGGCCATCCTCCGTCGAGGTTCGCACGCCGACGCGTCCGCCCGCAGGCGTGAACTTCAGCGCGTTCGAGATCAAGTTGCCGACGAGCTGGATCAGCCGCTCACGATCGCCATGCACCGGCCGGGTCGGTTCGATCTCGGCCCGGAGCGCGATCTCGCGAGAGCGGGCGAGAGCGCTCGTCGACTCGACCACCTCACGCACAGCGTCGGCGACGTTCGTCTCGCCGAACTGCAGCTGCAGCCCGTTCGCGTCGAGCCGCGCGACGAAGAGCAGATCGCCGACGAGGCGTTGGAGGCGCTCCGAGCTGCGGTAGACGATCGAGAGGAACCGCTGCTGCTCCTCGTTCAGCTCACCCGCCTCGCCTTCGCGGATCATCTCGAGGAATCCCATCATCGAGGTGAGCGGAGTGCGAAGCTCGTGTGAGACCGTTGCGACGAAGTCCTCCTTCAGCCGGTCGAGCTCACGCTGCTGCGTGACCTCGCGCAGCGTCCAGATTCGGCCGACGAAGCCGCCGCGATCGTCGACGACGGGTGCGGTGAAGCCCTGGAAGACACGACCGCTCGGCACGTCCTCGAACTCGTCGAAGGTCGCCTCGTCCGAGATGCCGCGTAACCGCTCCATCGCAACGCGGTACCCGTCGGGATCCGCCATCCGGTCCGAGACCGACAGCAAGCGTTCGATCACCGGCCCGTCGAATGACATGCCGATGTCGCGCGTCAGCCGCAGCAGGGGTCGGTTCGCGAGCTGAACATTTCCCTCGGCATCCGAGAGCAGGATGCCGTCGACGGTCGAGTCGAGCACCGCGCGCAAGACGTTGGCGAGGCGCTCGAGATCCTCGTTCTGTGACGCCAGCGAGCTCTGCGTGCGCGTGAGCGAGCGCGACATGACGTTGAACGCCTCGGCGAGCGTGCCGACCTCGCCCGCGCCGCCCTCGACTACCTCGACCCCGAGCTCACCGGCGGCTATCTGCTGGTTCGCCGCTGCGAGCCGGCGCAGCGGAACGACCGCGGCGCGCAGGACGTACGCAACCATCCCGATGAAGAGCAGGACGGTGACGACGATTCCGGAGACGCCGACGAGCACCCCCTGCCGCTCCGCCGTCGCCGTCCTGTGGCGATGGTCAGCCGCGACGTGGAGCTCCTCTGCGATCAGCGGATCGACGAAGGCCCTGATCGCATCGACGCGCCGCTTGCCCTCACCGCTTGCGATTCGCGCTCGCGCGCGGTCGTTGCTGCTCGTGCGGACGATCGGCTCCGACCAGTCACGGAGGTAGGAGCGCCAGTGCGCGTCGATCGCTGCCGACACGCGTCCGGGCGCGAGTCGCATCAGCTCCGCAGATTGCCCTGGCAGCTTGCGCTTCGCCTCACGCCAGGGCGCGAGAAATGCGGGATCGCCGGTGATCACATAGCCGCGCGTTCCGGTCTCGAGATCGAGCACGAGCTTTTCCACGCGAGCCGCAGCCACCACCGACTGCTCGGCTCTCTGGTCGGCCTTCGTCGCGTTCGTGACCGCGCGGAACGCGTAGACGATCAGGCCGAACTCGATCAGCAGGAAGGCCAGGACGAGGCCCCCGGCGAGCAAGATTCGTCCCGTCAATCCGAAGCGCATTGGGCACAGTGTCCAGCACATGGCTGTCGTCATCGCATCTGGACTTCGCAAGGAGTTCTCCGGAGACGTCCTCTTCGACGGGGTGTCGTTCAAGGTCGAGCGCGCCGACCGGCTCGCGCTCGCGGGCCCGAACGGCGCCGGTAAGACGACGCTGCTGCGCGCGCTCGCAGGCCAGGGCGCGCTCGAGGGCGGTGAGCTTGCGTGGCAGAAGGGCGCACGGGTCGCGCTGCACGACCAGCGGCCGCCCGACAAGAGCCCGCGGCCGCTGCGCGACTACGTGCTCTCGGGCACGGCCGATCTCGCCGCCGTCGAAGACGAGCTCCGCGTGCTCGAGGGAGCGATGTCGACGGGCGACCACGGTGCTGCGACGCTCCGCCGCTACTCGGAGGCGCAGGCCCGCCTGGAGCACGCGGGCGGCTATGACTGGCGCGACCGCGCAGCCTCCGTCGTGCGTGGGCTCGGGTTCACGGAGGACGATCTCGACCGTCCGCTCCAGACCTTCTCGGGCGGCGAGCTGACCCGCGCCTCGCTGGCGCGTGCTCTTGCGTCGCAGCCGGATCTCCTGCTGCTCGACGAACCGACGAACCATCTCGACATCGAGTCGCTCGAGTGGCTCGAGCAGATGCTGAAGACGCTCGACGCTGCGGTGATCCTCGTTGCTCACGATCGCTGGTTCCTCGAGGCGGTGACGACCGCTGTGCTCGAGGTCGAGGGCGGTAAGTCGATCTACTTCCCCGGCGCGTGGCACGTCTGGCGCCGCGAGCGGGCTGCTCGTGCAATCCACCAGACGAAGACGGCGGCACGCCAGGCCGAGGAGCTGGCACGGCTCGAGCGCTTCGTCGAGCGCTTCCGCGCGAAAGCGTCGAAGGCGAAGCAGGCTCAGCAACGCGTCAAGCAGATCAAGAAGCTCGAGGCGGTGCGCGTGCACGCCCCTGACCACCGGCGGCGCAGTCTCGGCTTCGAGTTCCTGAAACCGGCTCGATCTGGCCGAGACGTGCTCGTCGTCGACGGGCTCTCGCTCCAGGCCGGCACCAAACACCTGCTCGAAGGCGCGTCGTTCGCGATCGAGCGCGGCGAGCACGTAGCACTCGTCGGGCCGAACGGTTCGGGCAAGACGACGATGCTCGAAACGCTGCTCGGCCGGCGCGAGCCGAAGTCCGGGAAGATTCGCCTGGGCCACGGAGTCGAGGCTGCGTACTTCTCCCAGCACGAGGCCGAGCTCGACGAGCGGGGCTCCGTGCTCGACGCTGCGATGTTCGGCACCGGGCTGAAGCGCCCCGAGGCCCAGGCGCTGCTCGGGCGCTTCCTCTTCTCCGGCTGGGACGAGCACGAGAAGCCCGTGGTAGCGCTCTCGGGCGGTGAGCGGCGGCGGCTCGCGCTCGCGATCGTCGTGGCGTCGGGCGCGAACTTCCTGATCCTCGATGAGCCGACGAACCATCTCGACCTCGAGTCGCGCGAATCGCTGGAGGCGGCGCTGGAGTCGTTCCCCGGCACGGTGCTGCTCGTCTCGCACGACCGTGCTCTGCTCGACGCGGTGGCGGATCGCTTGCTCGCCGTCGAGGAGCACGCGATCGCCTCATACCCGGGCGGGTGGGCGGACTACGTGCGCGCGCAGGCCGAGGACGCGCCGCGACCGGCGCCCGCAGCCGTCGTCAAGCCGAAGCGCGAGAAGCCGAAGCGGCCGGCAAAGCGGCAGCCGTCGGCGCTCGAGCTGGTGGAGGCCGAGGTGGAGCGTGCGGAGGCCCGCGTCGGGGATCTCGAGGGACGGCTCGCCGCCGACTGGGGCGACGTCGATCTCCTGAACGCGCACCGCGAGGCGCGCGAAGACCTCTCGGCTCTCATCACCCGTTGGGAAGCATTGTTCGAAGCGACCGGATCGCCGTCTCAGTGATCGGGTCGAGCACGACGATCACCTCGTGCGCGCCTGCCTCCGCGAGGGCGGCCAGCTCGGCCGCAAGCTCACGGGCCGCTAGCGGCGGCGCTTCGGCTTGCGTGCGGCGCTCACCGGCGCCGCCGTCGATCTCGACCAGCAGGCACGCGCTGCGCCGCACCTCGGCCGGATCGCGGCCCGCACGCTCGCAGGCCTGATCGATCCGCGCGTTCAGCGCCGGGAATCCGTCGGCACGGTTGCCGTAGTCGACGAACCAGGTGTTCCACCACTCGACGTGCGGCAGGGACGCGGCCAATAGGCGGGGCCCCGCTCCTCCGACCATCAAGGGCGCGCGGCGGGCCGGTCGCGGCAGGAGGATTGCGTCGTCGAGCTGCGTGTAGGTCCCGTCGAGGCTCACGCGCTCGCCGGCGAGCAGCCGGCGGATGGCATCGAAGGCCTCCTCGAAGCGCGCGACGCGGTGGTCGAGCGGAACACCGAAGGCGCGGAACTCTTCCTCGTTCCAACCAGAACCGAGCGCGACCCGCAACCGCCCGCCGCTCAACTCGTCGACGGCGGCAGCCGTCCGGGCGAGCAGACCCGCGGGGCGGAACGCGGTGCACGCGACGAGCGGCCCGAGCTCGACGCGCTCCGTCACCGCCGCGAGCCCGGCGAGGGTTGTCCAGCAGTCCCATGGCCCACGCTCCTCGCGACCGTCGCCGCGATAGAGCAGGTGGTCGCCGACCCACACGGAGTCGAAGCCCGACTCCTCCGCGGCGCGCGCCATCGCCGCAAGCTCGGGCCAGCGCACCTCGCGCTCGACCTCGGGCAGCTGGACTCCGACCTTGACGCTCACGCCCAGAAGGTGTCGAACGCGGCGAAGTCGAACGGGATCGCCGTCACATCCGCGATCTGCCCAGCGCGGATCACGCAGAAGAGCGCCTGGTCGATGTCGAGCGCGCGCCCGTTGCGCGTCCCGCGTGCTCGATAGACGGCAACAGCACGGGTGTCGTTCGCGGTCACGTATTCGAGGCTCGTGTTGTAGGTGTGATCCGTCAGCACGAACGTATTGCGCAGGAACTTGAGCACCGCGTCGCGGCCGACGTACTCACCGCTCATGGCGTTGTCGCCCGGCACGCGCCACACGACATCGTCGGCCAGCGTGCGCGCAACGACGAACGGGTCGCGGCCGAACCCACCGAAGAGGCGCTCCACGACCTCCGCGGTCACCTGACTCACCGTTCGAGCGGCGCGAGCGTCAAGGAGTACCCCTCGAGTTGCGCGTGGTAGAGCTCGGCGAGCTCTTGGTGGCCCGACCAGACCATCGCCTGCCCGCTCGTGTGGATCTTGTTCGCGAACGCCATCCCCTTCGCGTAGTCGACGCCGGGTATCACCTGCGCCAACGCGAACGCGACGCCCTCGAACGTGTTGTGATAGTCGTTCAGGACGATCACGCGCCACGCGTCGCCCGTTCCGGCGCCGCCGCCGCGGCGGATGCGCTCCCTCGGCGGGTTGAGCGTGGAGGACATCGTGCTCATGACGGGTCGAGCGTAGCTACCACGGCGTCCGCGATCACCTTCAGCGGCTTGCCCGAGACCTGGCTCGCCTTGCGCAGGCGCGCGAAAGCGTCAGCCTCCGACAGGCCCTCCTTCTGCATCAGCAGCCCTTTCGCGCGCTCGATTCCCTTGCGAGCAGCGAGTGCCTCGCCGAGCGACTCTGCCTCCTCGCGGAGGGCTGAAAGCTCCTCGAAGCGCGCGCGAGCGGTGGCGATCGCCGGCACGAGGTCTTGCTCGCGGAACGGCTTGACGAGGTAGCCGAACACGCCGGCCTCGACGGCCCGCGCGACGAGCTCCTCCTGGCCGTACGCGGTCAGCATCACAATCGGGATCGGCCGCTCGGCGAGGATCGACTTCGCTGCTTCGATGCCGTCGAGCTTCGGCATGCGCACGTCCATGATCGCGAGCTCGGGATCGTGCTCGCGCGCGAGCGAGACGGCCTCTTCGCCGTCGCGCGCTTCCGCGACGACCTCGTGCCCCGACCGCTCGAGCAGGTCGCGCAGGTCGAGCCGGATGATCGTTTCGTCCTCGGCGATCAGGATGCGCATGATCGATAGGATCGCACGATGTTGCAGATCGCCGACGACGCATTGGAGACGCTCCGCGAGATGGGCTCCCTGCGCATCCGCGGGATCGAGGCCGACGGAGAGGTCGAGCTCGAGATCGAGGAGGCCGCCGAGCCGGTCGTCGACGACCAGGTGGTCGAGCGGGACGGCGTGCGAATCTTCCTCGACCCGGTCGCCGCGAGCGCCCTCGACGACCAGGTCTTCGGCGTGCATGCGCACGACGATCACTTCCACTTCACGTTCGACGACCAACCCGCGTAACCAGCTCGCGACCCTGAGACCAGGTTCAGACCTGGTTCGTGGGCTGCGGCCGCGTCTGGGCGAGCAGCCACGGTGAGCCGTCCTGGTCGTAGAACGTCGAGAGCTGCACCATCCCGGGAGTCTCATGCCAGTCCTCGACCTTGACGCCATGGCCGCGCAGATGCGCGACCGCCGTGTCGATGTCGAAGACTCCGAAGGTCGGCGTGATGCTCCCCTGCGCGACCGGCGACGTCGTACCGACCCGTCCGCCGACGACGTACCGGCCAACCGCACGCGGTCGTCGCATTCAGCTGGCGCTCAGATGGGGAAGATGACCGCAGCGCGGGCGCCGGCCTCGGCGTCCGAGCTCAGGTCGAGCGTGCCGCGTAGCTCGTCGCGCACGAGCGCTCGGACGATCGACAGCCCCGTCCCCGCCGCTGCGTCCTCGGTGATGCCGGAGCCGTTGTCGATGATCGCGAGCACCACCTCCTCGCCGTCGCGCGACAGCTCGACCCGGATGCGGTCACCGCCGTGCTCGAGCGCGTTCTGGAGCAGCTCGGAGAAGATGAGCGCCAGCGCGGTCGCCCGAACTCCCGGCAGCGACACCGGCTGCAGCTCCGACGACACGTCCTTGCCACCGCCGACGCCCTGGACGAGCATCGCCCGCAGGCGATCGACGAGATCGGCCAGCTCGACGTCCTCGTCACGACGCTCGGTCAGCAGCTCGTGCACCGCTGCGATTGCGAGAATCCGGTTGACCGAGTGCTCGAGCGCCTCGCGCGGGTCGATCGTCTCCGACGAGCGTGCCTGCAGCCGCAGCAGAGATGCGACCGTCTGCAGGTTGTTCTTGACGCGGTGGTGGATCTCCTGAGCGAGCACCCCGCGCATCACCGCGCGGCCGTGCTCCAGTGCAACGGCCGCGTGCGTCGCGATTGACGCGAGCAGTTCGGCCTCGGCGTCGGTGAACGGCGTGCCGCGGTCAGCCACCAGCTCTCCGATCTCGCGGCCGCGCCAGCGCAGTGGCTGCCGGATCGCATGGGTGCTCGCAACGCCCTCGGGCCACGCGATCCGGCCGTCTTCGAGCACGAGCGCCGCGCCTGCAGCGCCGAGCGCGTCCATCGTCGTCTTGACGATCGCCTCGAGCGACTCCTCGAGATACAGCGAGTTCGAGACCGCCTCGTTGATCCGCGCGAGCGCCTCCAGTTCATGCACGCGCCGCTGCGCCTCGGCATAGAGCTTCGCGTGCTCGATCGACTGCGCGACCTGTGCCGCGATTGCGAGCAGTAGCTCGACCTCATCCTCGCGGAAGGCTCGCGGCTCGCGCGTACGGACGTTCAATGCTCCTTCGAGCGTGCCGTCGCGGATCAAGATCGGCACTGCGAGGATCGACTGGTACTCGTCTTCGGGCAGGTTCGGGAAGTTCTTGAAGCGCGGATCCAGGTGCGCCTGCGACTCGAGCATCACCGGTGCGCGCGCCGCCGCCGCCGAGCCCGTGATGCCCTCGCCCGGCCGCATCCGGGGCCGCCGGGTCATCTCCTCGACACTCGTGCCGTGCGTCGCCCGCAGGATCAGCTCGTCGGCGCGCTCGTCGTAGAGGTAGACGAAGCATGCGTCGGCTTCGAGCGCGTGCGCGACGTTGGTCGCGACCTGCGACAGCACCTCCTCGAGATCGAGCGTCGAGTTGACGGCCTCGATCGTCTCGGTCAGCAGCTTCAGATGCCTGTCACGCGTCGCCTCCATCGGCGACGAAGCGTACGCTTCCAGGCGGTGGATCTCGTCCAATGGCTCCTGCTCTTGCACGTGACCGGAGCATTTCTCCTCGTCAGCGGCTCGGTCGCCGCCGGCGTGTTGAACGGTCTCGCGTTGCGCGCGGAACGACCGAGCGACACCGCGCTCCTCCTGCGCCTGATCCGTGGGACTGTGCCGATCATCGGCGTCGGCTCCGTCCTGACGATCGTGATCGGTCTCTGGCTCGTGCACGAGCGTGGATACGCGTACCTCAGCTTCTGGATCGTCGCCGCGATCGTTCTGTGGCTCATCCTGAACGCGCTCGGCGGGATCGGCGGCAAGCATCAGGAACGCGCCCGCCTGCTCGCCGAGCAGCTCGCGGCGTCGGGCGACACCCGCACGGATGAGCTGCGCGCGCTGCTGACGGACGCGCGCGGCAACGCGATGTCGTGGCTCGCGGGACTTGCGACGCTACTGCTGCTGATCGACATGATCTGGAAGCCGGGCGCGTAATGCTTGCCTACAGCCGCCCGTTCTGGCCCCTCTTCCTGCACGTGCTCGGCGCGATGGTGCTCGTTGGCGCTGTGCTGGCGGTGGCGATCCTCGCCTGGACCGGCTGGCGCCGGCCGAACCTCCCCGTGCTCGCCCGCTCAGCGTTCTGGACGCTGCTCACCGTTGCGCTTCCTGCCTACGTCGTGATGCGGATCTGCGCCCAGTGGATCTACTCCAAGGAGGGCTTCAGCAGCGGCCACGACCCGACGTGGATCGGAATCGGCTTCGTTGCCGCCGACCTCGGATTGCTGCTCCTGCTCGTGACGACGGCCTTCGCGTTCTGGTGGAAGCGGACGGGAAAACCGCTGGCCGGGCGGATCGTCGCGGGCCTCTCCTCCCTGTACCTCGTGCTCCTGGCGCTCGCCTGGTCGGCGATGTCAGGGAAATGGGGATAACAAAAGCTTTACCGCGAGCGGAGGGAGTTGCTCTTAAACGGGGAATAGGTTCCAGGTCATGAGCGCTCTTGCCATCGATCTTCGCCGCACCGCCGGCTTCCTCGTCGCTGACGCCCGGGGCCGCGTGGTCGGAACGGTCGAGGGCCCGATGTACGGCACCTCCCCCGAGACACCGGATGCGCTCTCCGTTCGCTCCGGCTGGCTCGCACGGCGCCGCCGCATTGTTCCGGCCGAGTCGATCGAGCAGATCGACGACGGGTCGAAGGTGATCGGCCTCCGGGTCGACCGCGAAGCAATTCGCACCTTCCTCTAGGCGGAGAGCCCTGCCCGCGTCCGGCTGGGACGCAGGAGCCGAGCGAATTCCCGGCTCCCTGCCCTGAACTTTGTGTGGACTCCACACAAAGTTTGCCGAGAGCTAGAGCACGCCCAGGTAGCGATCGAGCTCCCACTGGGTGAGCTGCACCCGGTACTCGTCCCATTCCTTGCGCTTCAGCTTCACGTACGCGTCGAAGATGTGGTCGCCGAGGGCGCGTCGCATCAGCTCCGAGCCCGCGAGCTCGTCGACCGCCTCGCCGAGGGTCTCCGGCAGCGAGACGATTCCCTGCTCACGCCGCTCCTCCGAGGTCAGGTGGTAGAGGTTCTGATCCATCGGCGCCTCGAGCTCGTAGCCCTTCTCGATCCCGTCGAGACCGGCGTGCAGGAGGGTGGCGAACGTCAGATACGGATTGCACGCAGGGTCGGGGCAGCGGATCTCCGCCCGCGTCGCCTGCTCCGAGCCCGGCTTGTAGAGCGGGATGCGGATCAGCGCCGAGCGGTTGCGCTGCGACCAGGCGACGTAGACCGGAGCCTCGAAGCCGGGCACGAGCCGCTTGTAGGAGTTCACCCACTGCGCGAAGATCGGCGCCAGCTCGCGCGCGTGCCGTAGCAGGCCGGCGATGAACTGCTTGCCGACCGTCGAGAGGTTGTACTGGTCACTCCCGTCGAAGAACTGGTTGCGGCCGTCCTTGAAGAGCGACATGTGCGTGTGCATCCCCGAGCCGTTCTCGCCGAAGAGCGGCTTCGGCATGAAGGTGGCGTAGACGCCGTTCTTCGCCGCAACCTCCTTCACGATCAGACGGTAGGTGACGGTCTGGTCGGCCATATCGAGCGCAGAGGAGTAGCGCATGTCGATCTCGTGCTGGGAGGGCGCGACCTCGTGGTGGTGGTACTCGATCTGAATGCCCATGTGCTCGAGCGCGTTGATCGTCTCGTTCCGCAGCTCTGTCGCGGCATCGAGCGCGGTCATGGCGAAGTACC
This sequence comes from Actinomycetota bacterium, assembly GCA_013821525.1. Classification (GTDB taxonomy): domain Bacteria; phylum Actinomycetota; class Thermoleophilia; order Gaiellales; family Gaiellaceae; genus PALSA-600. Next base: position 10,291 of record JACDGR010000005.1, on the reverse strand, counting down.
CGCCCTCGTCGAGCGTCTCCGTGCCCTTATTGTTCTCGAAGAGGAAGTACTCGAGCTCCGGACCGATGTTGAAGGTGTCGAAGCCCATCGATTCCATCCGCTCGAGGGCTCGGCGCATCACGTAGCGCGGGTCGCCCTCGTACGGTACGCCGTCGGGCTTGACGATGTCGCAGATCATCCGGCCGACCTTCGCCTCCCCGTCACGCGTCGGCATCAGGCGATACGTCGCCGGGTCGGGGATCGCGACCATGTCGGATTCCTCGATCGCGTTGAAGCCGGTGATCGACGAGCCGTCGAAGCCCATGCCGTCGTTCAGCGCACCCTCGATCTCGGACGGGGTGATCGCGAAGCTCTTGAGATGGCCCTCGATGTCGGTGAACCAGAAGAGGACGTACTCGACCCCCTCCTTCTCCATCTGCTTCATCACGTCCTTGCGCGCTCCCGGATCCGACGTCGCCCGGTCCTTGCTCTCGATCATTCCCACGTTCGCATGCTCCTCTCGGAAAGGCCATCGGATCCACTGCTCTCGAACGTCATCCTCGCAAAACCGCCGTACCGTGTCAGCCTCCGAGCAGAGGCCCCGAGAGGTGAACCCACTCGAATCTCCGCTCGTAGCCGAGCTTTTCGTTCACGCGAAGCATCGATCCGTTGCCGAGGTCGTTCTGGGTGCGCAGATACGCGACGCCGGCCCGTCTCGCCGCGACGATCTGCGTCTGCTTCAACGCGAGCGCGACCCCGCGTCCCCGCTCGGAGCGTGCCACACCTGTCATCCAGTGCATGAACGTGTCCTCGGTGAAGCGCCCGAGCGTCGCATAGCCGACGACCCGGCCCGCCTCGAGCGCGACGAACGAGAGCTGCCGATCGACGAAAGTCCCGAAGCTCCGCTCGCGCCACTGCTCGAACGACCCTGAGACGATCGGAACAGCGGCCGGGATATCGGCGTCGGCCTCGAGGGCGACCGCATACGCGCCGCGGTCGTGTTCCTCGGTGGCGGCGGCGATCTCGATCCCCGCCGGGATCTCCGGCGTGACGTCCGCAGCGGCGAGCGCGAGGTAGACGTCTTGCATCCGGCCGATCTCGCGATAGCCGCAAGCGCGGTAGTAGCCGAGCGAGTCGGCGTCGGTGTCGCGCGCGGCGACCCAGAAGGTCGTCTTTTCGAGCAGTCGCGCGTGCTCCGAGGCACGTAGGTGCAGCGCAGTGCCGACACCGTGGCGCCTGTGCTCGGCGACGACTCGGATCGTCACGAAGGCGAGGTCACCGTCGGGGTCACCGCCGAACTTCGCTGTCGATGCAACGCCGACAGGCTGACCGTCGAGCTCCGCGATCAGGTCGAGGTGGTCGGGCTTGCGGCGGTCGTCGACGACGACATCCCGCGGCATCGGGGTCTCCGGATGCACGAGCGTCCGCACCGCGACGTAGGCGTCGATGTCGACGTCCGTCCGCACGACGCGGACCGTGATCACCGCAACGCGCCCTGGAAGGTCAGCTTACGCGTGCGGTCGACGTACCCGAGCTTCCGGTTGAGCGCCTGCATCGCTTCGTTGCCGCGCTGCGTCCAGGTCACGAGCTCGTGCACGCCGCCCACTGCCGCCCACGCGAGTTGCGTTCGCTTCAGCGCCGTCGCGATGCCACGGCGGCGATGGTCGCGGCGCACCGTCGTCAGCCCGTGCTCGCCGGTCGCCGACCCGTTCGCGTGCTCCCACATGCCTGCGTAGCCGACGATCTCCTCACCGTCGAGCGCGACGAAGGTTCCCTCGGGACGCGTGGCTTCGATGCGCAGCCATTCCTCGAGTGACATCTCGGCATCGCGAACGAGTGGCATGTCCTCGTACCCCTGGCGACCGACAGCGTGGTAGGCAGCTTGCACCTGCGCCTCGGTCACCGGGACGATGTCGATGCCCGGCACGGTCGGCGGCGGCGGCTCGACACCGATCGATCGGGACTGCTCGAGCCGGTAGTCGACCTCAGCGAGCCCGGCCGCGCGCGCGAACGCAATCGAACGCTCGTCATAGGGATTCACGTACGAGACGATCCCATCGACGTCGAGAGCCCGCGCATGATCGACGAGGCCTGCCAGGAGGGCACGGCCGACCCCACGCCCGCGCGACTCGGGCAGCACGCGCGCGTTGACGAATGCGAGGCCGCCGAGCGTTGAGCGTCCAGCACCGCCCGCGCCGACCACGCGGCCGCCGAGCTCCGCCACGAGCAGCGCACGGTCGGGCGTGAGATGCCGCTCGAGCTGCGCGGGCGTGATCGGGTCGTCGGGCTCGACCCGCGACTTGACCTCGGACCACGCCTCGAGGTCGG
>JACDGR010000005.1:0-7974 GCA_013821525.1 Actinomycetota bacterium | reverse complement strand
TCTCTGCCGCACGCACGACGATCACGGGATCGGCCCCTGCATCGTCAGCGCGCGCGAGCGATTCTGATAGCCGAGGCTTGCGTTCAGCGCCTGCATCGCCTCGTTCCCCTTTTGCGTCCACGTGACGAGCTCGACGACACCGTTCAGCTCCGCCCAGCGCAGCTGCGTCTGCTTGAGCGCGCGTGCGATGCCTCGGCGTCGCCGGTCTCGCCGCACGAACGTCAACCCGTGCTCTGCCGTCGCGTCACCGTTTGCGTGCTCGGTCAATCCGGCGTAGCCGACGATCTGGTCGCGCTCACGCGCGACGAACGATCCTTCCGGCCGCGTCGCCTCGTCACGCAACCAGGTCGCACGCGGAAACGTGACCGATCCGGGAAGCGGCATGTCGAGCAGGCCTTCCTCGGCAAGCGGCCAGAGCTCGACGAGCAATTCGTCGCGCCGCTCACCGACGGCTTCGATCTCGATCCCCATGGGCACGAGCGGCTCCCCCTCACCCCCGACGATCCGCACCTGCTCTAGCTGGTAGTCGACCTCCTCGAGGCCGAGCTGGAGCGCGAATTGCATCGATGCGCCGTCGTGTGCGTCGACGAACGAGTTGACGCCTGTTCGTCCGAGCGCGCGGCCGTGTTCCGCCAGTGCCCGGACGAGCTCGGTGCCGACACCGCGGCGACGATGCTCGGGCAAGACGCGAGCCATGATGAACGCCTTGCCGCCGAAGCCCGAGAGGCCGCCGATTCCACAGCCCGCGAGCACGCCGTTCAGCTCGGCGAGCAGCAACAGGCGCGCCGGCTCATCGGTCGCAAGCAGCTGCTCGACCGTGATCGGCTCGTCCGGAACGACGCGGCTCTTCAACATGGCCCAAGCCTCGAGATCGTCGGTGCTCGATGCGACGCGCAGCTCGATCATCCGGATCGCTTCAGCTTCCCGTGCTGCTTCGCGTACCGCTCGCCTGCTCTGAAGACGAGGAGGCCGATCGGGATCGAGAGCGCCCCGATCACGAGCAGCGGCCAGACGTCGCTGAAGCGTAGGCCGGCGCCGTGCAGGATCTGGTCGCGATTGCCGCGCAGCGCGTAGGTCGCCGGCGAGATCTTGGCGATCCACTGCATCCACGACGGCAGCACGCTGACCGGGTAGTAGACCCCCGAGACGACGAGCATCAAGCCCTGGGCGACGAAACCGAGCTGCGTGCCCTTCTCCGGCGAGATCAGCGGCAGCACCGCGGTCATCATCCCGACACCGATGAAGGAGATCGATGCGATCGCCAGCAGCGCTACGGCGGCGCCGTAGTTCGCGTGCGGGAGGTGGATGCCGATGAACGCGACGACTGCCACGAAGATCGCTGCTGCTCGGACGAGTCCGTAGAGCACCGCGTAGACGCCCATCCCGATCAGGTGCACCGGCCGCGAGACCGGCGCCATGAACGTGTACTCGATCGTCCCTTCCCAGCGCTCCCACGCAACCGTCTCCGTGACGATCTCGAAGATGATCCCGAGGAACGCCCAGATGACGCCGCCCACGAGCAGCTTCGTCGCGAGCTCGTTGCGCTGCGCGGCGGAGATGTCGACCCCGCGCGAGATGAAGACGATCGTCAGCGTGTTCGCGATCGTCCACAGCAGGAAGGCGAGATCCCAGAGGAAGTAGCGCTTCGTCAGGTACAGGTTCCGCTCGACGACGCCGTAGAGCCCGATCAGCTCGTCGCGGAACACCCGGCGCTTGCTGACAGAGAAGTCGGCAGAACTCATGCGAACACCTCCCGTTCTTCGTCTTCTTCGGTGCGCTCGTCCTCGTAGCTCCGACCGGTCGCGGCGAAGAACGCCTCCTCGATCGTCTCGACGCCGAAGCGCGCCTTCACCTCGGCCGCGGTCTCGAGGAAGAGCAGCTCGCCCTTGTCGAGCAACCCGATGCGGTCCGCGAGCTCCTCGGCCTCCTTCATGTCGTGCGTGCAGAGCAAGATCGTCGAGTCGTGCCGCGCACGGATCTCACGGACGAAGCTCTGCACCTCCTGCTTCGAGCGCGGGTCGAGCCCGGTCGTCGGCTCGTCGAGCAGCAGCAGGACGGGCGAGGTGAGGAGGGCGCGCGCGAGCGCGACCTTCTGCTGCATCCCGCGCGAGAGGTTCTCCATCGCCTCACCCCTACGGTCCGGCGGGAAGCCGACGCGACCCAGGATCTCGGGAATCTGCGCCGAGGTCTGCCGCGGCGTCATGCCGTAGAACCGCGCCGCGTAGGACAGGTTCTCCGACGCGCTCATCTTCTTGAAGAAGCTCGCCTCCACCGACACGCGGTTGACGAGCCTGCGAACGGCGCGCGCCTCCTTGAAGACGTCGTAGCCGAAGATCTCTGCGGTTCCGCCGTCCGGCAGCAGCAAGGTCGAGAGGAGTCGGACGAGCGTCGACTTCCCCGATCCGTTCTGGCCGAGGATCGCGACGCACTCGCCGCGCTCGATCTCGAACGAGACGCCCTTCAGTGCCGAGCGACGGCGCCGCTGCAGACCCTTGCGACGGGTGAAGACTTTCTCCAGATCACGTACGACAACAGCTTGCTCAGACACGTCATGCTCCTTGGGATCGAGAAGAAGAGAACCGAACGAAGACGCACCTCGACCGCTAAGCGCGGCGAGGGGTGCGATCTGCGTTGGCGATCCCAGACATGACGCATGCGAGAATACGACATCCGCGTCCCGCTTGCAACCCTGCCCGATCCGTGTTTTCCGTCGCAATTCGCGCGCAGGAATAACCGCGGTTTGCAACTGCGAACAACATCGGCGCAGCCGCGCGCGTCGAACCGTGCGATGTCCCGTTCTGCCTGCGCAGCTCTGCTCAGCTCGATGCTTGCCCTGGTGGCGCTCGCTCCACAGGCGCTCGCAGCCCCCGAGCCGCGGCACGTCGAGCCGAATCGCGCCGCGATCAACGCGCTCCTCGACGAGTTCGTCCCCGCTGCGGTCGCCCAGAAGGACCTGCAGCGCGGTTGGGAGCTGTCCGCCGGGGCGGCGCGCACGACGACGCACGCGCAGTGGCTGAAGGGAGACACGTCCGTCCAGCGCTATCCGGCGAAGGGGACGCACTTTCACGGCTGGATCGTCAACTACTCCTATCCAGGCGATGTCGGCTTCGACATCCTCCTGCAGCCGAGCAGGAAGTCGATCGGCGCCTGGTCGTTCCGCGCCGAGGCGCAGAAGCTGCACGGCGTCTGGAAGATCACGACGTGGTACCCCGTCGCGACGTTCGCACCCCCGGGGCGGACGCAGACCGTGCTCGGCCCGAATGACCTCGGGCCCTCGAACGGTTCCTCCGCCGGGTCGGTCACGAATGGCCGGCTCGCGCCGTGGGTGCTGCTGATCCCGGTGGCCGTGGTGGCCGCGGTCGCGCTCGGCTCGATCGGCTTCGCGACGAGCCGGTGGCTCCGCCGGCGCGGCCGCGTGCGTGAGCTCGAGCGCTCGCTCTCGGGGCGCTAGTTGTCCTCACTCAAGGACGAGGCGCGCGAGCGGGCGAGCGTGATCGCAGCGAGCGCCTCTGCCCGGTTGCCGAAACCGCGGGTCTCGGTCTTCTTCTCCTCGAGGTCCTTATAGACCTGGAAGAAGTGCTCGATCTCGTTCCGGAGCTCGGACGGGACGTCGTGGATGTCCGAGATGCGCATCCAGGCGGGATCCTTGAGCGGCACGCAGATGATCTTCTCGTCTGGGCCTTTCTCGTCGGTCATGTGGAACATGCCGACCGCGCGGACCCGGATCCGGCAGCCCGGAAAGGTCGGCTCGCCGACCAGCACGAGCGCATCGAGCGGGTCGCCGTCCTCGCCGAGCGAGCCCTCGATGTAGCCGTAGTCGGCCGGATAGCTCATCGAGGTGAAGAGCCGCCGGTCGAGGACGATCCCGCCGATCTCGTCGTCCCACTCGTACTTGTTCCGGGAGCCCGAAGGGATCTCCACGAAGACGACGCCGTCGCTGCCTGGCCCGCTCATCTCGGGAACACTACGGGGATGGCGCACGAGCACGGTGAGCACACCCACGACCACGGGCACGGTGGGCACCAGCACGTCGTCTCGGCCGAAGCCGACATCCGGCCGCTCTCGATCGCCCTGGCGCTGATCGTCGCGTTCATGTGTGTCGAGGTGGTGCTCGGGGTCGTCGCCCACTCGCTCGCCCTGCTCTCGGATGCAGCGCACATGCTGATCGACGCCGCCGCGCTCGGGCTCAGCGTCTGGGCCGCCCGCCTCTCCCTGCGGCCCGCCGGCGGACGCATGACGTTCGGCTTCCGGCGCGCCGAGATCCTGGCTGCGCAGGCGAACGGCGCCACCCTCCTGCTGCTCGGCGTCGTGATCGTCGTCGAGTCGCTGCGGCGCCTGCACGCTCCGCCCGACGTTCGCGGGCCGCTCGTCGTCGGTACGGCGCTCGCGGGCGCGGCTGTCAACGTGCTCGCGCTCTGGCAGGTCGCGCGCGCGAACCGAGAGAGCCTGAACGTCGAGGGCAGCTTCCGCCACCTCCTGACCGACCTCTACGCTTTCGGCGCGACGGCGGTGGCAGGGGCGATCGTCTGGGCGACCGGCTTCGAACGGGCCGATCCGATCGCCTCGCTCGCAGTTGCGGCCTCGATGCTCGCCGCCTCTTGGCCGCTGCTGCGCAAGAGCGGCCGCGTGCTCCTCGAGGCAGCACCGGACGGAGTCTCCCCCGACGAGATCTCCGCGGCAATGCTCGGCCACCCCGGCGTCACGGACGTACACGACCTGCACGTTTGGGAGATCTCCTCCGGCTTTCCGGCCCTCTCCGCCCACGTGCTCGTCGGGCGCAGCGAAGACTGCCACGGGATCAGGCGCGCACTCGAGGGCCTCCTGCACGAACGCTTCGGCCTCGACCACACGACATTGCAGGTCGATCACACCTCGGAGCGTCTGCACGACATTCAGGGATTGCAAAAGGGGTTGCAGGCCCGCCGCCCGGACCGCTAGGTTACGACCTCGTTCGGCGCCGACGACGGCGCCGCGCGGAGGCATTGAGGCCTCACCACTCCTCGGAGTGGTGGGGCCTTTTTCGTTTCTGCACACAAAACCCACTGCTGGAACACCCAAGGAGGAACGGGATGGCGAAGGTCAAGCTCGAATACATCTGGCTCGACGGCTACGAACCCGTACCGAATCTCCGCAGCAAGACGAAGATCGTGGAGTTCGCGGACGAGCCGACCCTCGAAGACCTGCCCGTCTGGAACTTCGACGGCAGTTCCACGCGGCAGGCGGACGGTTCGAACTCCGACTGCCTGCTCCAGCCGGTCGCGCTCTTCCCCGACCCGGCTCGGACAGGCGGGATGCTCGTGATGTGCGAGGTCCTGCTCCCGGACGGTGCGCCGCACCCGTCGAACAGCCGCGCGAGCATCCCGGACGATCCGGGCACGTGGTTCGGGTTCGAGCAGGAGTACTTCCTCTACAAGGACGGCGCTCCGCTCGGCTTCCCGCGCGAGGGGTACCCGGCACCGCAGGGCGAGTACTACACGGGTGTCGGCTTCAAGAACGTCGGCGATGTCGCCCGCGAGATCGTGGAAGCGCACATCGATCTGTGTCTCGGGGCCGGGATCAACCTCGAGGGCATCAACGCCGAGGTGGCCAAGGGCCAGTGGGAGTTCCAGATCTTCGGCGAGGGCTCGAAGCGCGCAGCCGACGAGGTGTGGATTGCGCGTTATCTGCTCCTGCGGCTGTGCGAGGGCTACGGCGTCGACGTCAACTTCCACCCGAAGCCGCTCGGCATGGAACAGGACTGGAACGGCTCCGGAATGCACACGAACTTCTCGACGGAGCACCTGCGTGAGACCGGCGGCGAGAGCTACTTCGAGGCGCTGATGGCTGCGTTCGACGAGTACAAGCACGAGCACATCGCGGTCTACGGCCCTGACAACCACATGCGCCTCACCGGACTGCACGAGACGCAAGCGATCGACAAGTTCAACTTCGGCGTCGCGAACCGCGGCGCGTCGATCCGGATCCCGCACAGCTTCGTGAACAACGGCTTCCGCGGCTATCTCGAGGATCGGCGCCCGAACTCACTCGGTGATCCGTACCGGATCGCGGGCCGCATCCTGCAGACGATCGAGACAGTTCCGCTCGAGGGCGCAGCGGTGACGACAGACGACCGACAGAAAGTGGCGGTCTAGCGATGCAGAAAGTGGAAGCAATCGTCATCCGCGAACGCGTCGAGACGGTGATCGACGCGGTCGAGCAGGCAACCGGCCATGTTGGCGTCACCGTCGTCGAGGCGATCGGCCACGGCCGGGAGCGCGGCGTCACGCACGAGTACCGCGGCCGCGTCTTCGAGTCGCGATTCCTGCCGAAAGCACAGCTTCTCTTCATCGTCCCTGACGCGATCGTCAGCGACGTGATCGGGGCAATCGTCGATGCGGCGCACAGCGGCAACGAGTCCGGCGACGGTCTCTGCTGGTCGAGCCCCGTCGAGAACGTCATGCACAACAGGACGGGCGCAAGCCTGGAGGAGGTGGAGACGCGTGTCTAACCACGACCTGCTCGTTGCCTCGTCGACGATCTGGGTCGTCGTCACAGCGATCCTCGTGATGTTCATGCAGGCGGGCTTTGCCTTCCTCGAAGCAGGCCTGACCCGCATGAAGAACGCCGGTCACATCGCCGGCAAGAACGTCCTGATCTTCGGCATCTGCTCGATCGTCTACTACCTCGTCGGTTTCGGTCTCGCATTCGGCGACGGGAACGGCCTCGTCGGCACGCACGGCTTCGTACCGTCGGTGACGGAGCTGACTGCCGTCGGGAAGGCGCCGTTCGACTGGTTCTCGGAGATCCCCGGTGCCGCGGGCTACCTCTTCGAGGTCGTCTTCGCAGGCGTCAGCCTCGCGATCGTGTGGGGCGCGATGGCGGAACGCGCCAAGCTCTGGGTGTACTTCGCCTTCGGCATCTGGTTCACGATCACCTACTCGATCGTCTCCCACTGGATCTGGAGCCCGCACGGCTGGCTGTTCAAGCACGGCATGCAGGACTTCGCCGGCTCGACGGTCGTCCACTACCAGGGTGCGCTCGCCGCACTCGCGGGAGCGTTGATCCTCGGACCGCGGATCGGCAAGTTCGGAACGGATGGCCGTGCAAACCCGATCCCGGGACACAACATCCCGTACGCGGTGCTCGGCACGCTGATCCTCTGGTTCGGCTGGTTCGGCTTCAATCCCGGGTCGACGTTGTCGGTCGATTTCGGCGGCGTCGGTTACTTCGCCTACGTCGCACTGACCACGAACATCGCCGCGGCGGCGGGAGCAGTGACCGGCATGTGCGTCGCGTGGGTGAAGCTCGGCAAGCCCGACATCTCGATGATGCTGAACGGCGCACTCGGCGCACTCGTGGCGATCACCGCGGCGTCAGGCTTCGTCGCTCCGTGGGCCGCCATCGTGATCGGCATCGGCTCAGGGTTCATCGCGGTCTTCGGCGTCATCTTCGTCGAGAAGATCGGCATCGACGATCCGATCGGCGCGGTTGCCGTGCACGGCATGTCGGGCGTCTGGGGCACGCTCGCGTGCGGTCTCTTCACCGTCCCGCTGCTCGCGAAGAACCTGGCGACAGGATCGGGCGGCCTGTTCTACACGGGCTCGTTCCATCAGCTCGGCGTGCAGGCACTCGGACTCGTCACCGTCGGAGCGTTCACGTTCATCACGAGCTTCGGCGCTCTCTTCGTGATGCACAAGATCTGGGGCATCCGCGTCGACCCGGAGGTCGAGACCGGTGGCCTCGACGTCCACGAGCATGGCATGTGGGGATATCCGGAGTTCTACATCCCGGTTCCCGGCGGCTACGGCACCGAGACCCACGGCCACGTCGGGCCGTCGCACTCGCACAACGGCCATGGCGTGACGCCCGTGCCGGCGTCCACACCGGAGCCCGTATGACAGAAGAGGCGGCTGTGACGAACGTCGCTGTCGCTCGGTGCGAATGCCCCGAACCGATCGTCGCCGTCAAGGCTGAACGGAAGGGGGCGGCCAGCAG
>JACDGR010000172.1 GCA_013821525.1 Actinomycetota bacterium | reverse complement strand
CTGCAACGCAGGCGCTGGATCAAAGCGACCCGCGGCGGCAACGGCACGGGGCAACGCAGGCACGGCGCGAACGGCGAGGACGCCGAGATTCGCGTGCCGGTCGGCACGCAGGTCTTCGCCGACGACGGTGGTCTGATCGCCGATCTCGCGCACAGCAGCGCACGGGTCGTGCTCGCGCGCGGCGGCCATGGCGGCAAGGGCAACTCACGCTTCGTCTCCTCGACCCGGCAGGTTCCGCGCTTCGCGGAGGTCGGCCCGCCCGGGGAGGAGCGCGACATCGAGCTGCACCTGAAGCTGCTTGCAGACGCAGCCCTCGTCGGGCTCCCGAACGCCGGCAAGTCGTCCCTGCTGACGCGCATCTCGAACGCAAAGCCGAAGGTCGCGGACTATCCCTTCACGACGCTCGCTCCGGTGCTCGGCACGACCGAGTCCCCCGACGGCCGCCAGCTCGTGATCGCCGACGTCCCCGGCCTGATCGAGGGTGCGAGCGAGGGTGTCGGTCTCGGTCACGAGTTCCTCGCGCATCTCGAGCGCGCACGCACGCTGATCCACGTGATCGACGGCTCAGGCGGGGATGGGGGCGAGAGCCCGGACGAGCAGTGGCAGACGATCGACGGCGAGCTTGCCGCCTACGGCGCCGGTCTCGACGAGCGGCAGCAGATCGTCGTGTTGAACAAGCTCGACCTGGAGCCGCACCCTGAGTTCACGATCGACGATCCGCGCATCGTCGCGGTCTTCCCGCTCTCGTGCGCGACGAGCGAGGGCCTCGAGGAGTTCCGGCGCAGCCTCTTCACCCTCGTGCCCGAGGTTCAGGCCGAGGAGCGCACCGAGGACGAGCTCGCCGACTACCTGGTCTACCGGCCGCAGGCGAAGGCTCGTGGCTGGCGGCTGCTGCGCACCGAGGGCGGCTACCGGGTGCTCGGAACGCCGCCGTCGGAGGACGACCTCGAGCGGGCGCTCCGAGCAGCGGGCGCCAAGGACGGCGCGACAGTCGAGATCGGCGAAGAGGAGTTCGAGCTCGCATGAGCCTCGGCCTCTACGGAGGCTCGTTCGACCCACCGCACCGCGGGCACGTCGAGCTGGCGCGGCGCGCGAAAGACGAGCTCGGGATCGAGCGCCTGCTCATCCTCGTCGCCGCCGATCCGGGCCACAAGCGCGTCGAGACGCCCGCCGGGACTCGCCTGCGATTGGCCGAGGCGGCGTTCCCCGACGACGAGGTGATCCTGGACGAGCACGCGCGCACGGTCGAAACGTTGCGGGCGCATCCGGAATGGACCGACCCGATCTTCCTGATCGGCGCCGACGAGTTCTCCGACTTCCTCACGTGGCAAGAGCCCGAGGAGGTGCTGCGGCTGACGCGGATCGCGGTCGCGACCCGGCCCGGGTTCCCCCGCGAGCGGCTCGACGCCGTCCTCGAGCAGCTCGCGCAGCCCGAGCGGGTGCAGTTCTTCGAGATCGACCCGATCCCCGTTTCTTCGCGCGTGCTTCGCGCTCGCCTGGCGATGGGCGATGACGTCTCGGCGGAGCTGCCGCCGGCCGTCGCGGCGCTCGCGGTCTCCGCAGGCCTGTACGCGCCGGAACACGGCTACACTGGGGCTGTTTGAGCCCCAACGAACAAGCACGCCGCATCGCGGCGCTCGTCCAGGACAAGCTCGCGCGCGACGTCGTCATTCTCGACATGCGCCCGGTTTGCGCCTACACCGACTTCTTCGTCATCTGCACGGGCGGCAACCCGCGGCAGACCAAGGCGATTTGGGACGAGGTGCACACGCGCCTCAAGGACGAGCAAGGCCTGCTCCCACGCTCGACCGAGGGCGCCGTCGAGTCGACCTGGATCATCGGCGACTACGTCGACGTCGTCGTGCACGTCTTCACCCCCGAGGCGCGCGAGTTCTACCGCCTCGAGGATCTGTGGGACGACGTGCCGCACGAGACGCTCGAAGCAGCCTCGGCCTAAACGGACCTGTCTACAGGACGGACAACAGTCAGTCCGTCCGTCGCGGCGCGTACGCTGTTGTCCGTGTTGACGACGAACCAGCTGACGACCGATCAGAAAGGGGCGCTTGCGGAGCAGGCGATCGCGCTTGCTGCATTGCGAGCCGGCGTCGGCGTCTTTCGCCCCCTCGGGGATGAGCGCTACGACCTGATCTTCGACCTGCGCCCTCGGCTTTACCGAGTGCAGTGCAAGTGGGCGGCACGCATCGGAGACGTCGTCGTGATTCGCACACGAACGGCCAGGCGTGCGCGGAGCGGCCTCGTCTATCGGTACTACGAGCCTGGCGAGATCGATGCCGTCGCGGCGTACTGCCTGGACACCGACCGGTGTTATCTCCTTCCGCATGCGCTCTCCGTCGGCCGCGCCGCTGTGCAGCTTCGGCTGGCGCCAGCGCGAAACAACCAGCAGACCGGCGTCCGTTGGGCACGCGACTACGAGTTCGAAGCTACAATCGGATCTCTCCCCGGGCCCATAGCTCAGCTGGGAGAGCGCGTGCATGGCATGCACGAGGTCGCCGGTTCGATCCCGGCTGGGTCCACCTAGAACGCCCCCGAAAGGGGGCTTCTTCTTTCTCTCATCCTTTGTGACGACATGCCGTCGTCCGTGCGGAGGATTTCGCGATCTTCGATCTTGGTCGCGCCCGTTCGGCATCAACCACACCGAATGCCGGGCGTATCACCCTCCGACACCACTCGACAGCGAAGGCGCCGCTCTCAGACAGCGCGTCTTCCGACCGAAAGGAAGCGCGGATGCAGCTAAAGCTCGGAACCGCGCTTGCGGTGCTGGTGACGGCTCTACTCGTCAGCGGCGCGGCAGGCGCATCGACCAGGCAGGCGACGGCGGGCGGAACGCTCAACGTCGATCTCGCGACGGACGTCGACTACACCGACCCGGCGCTGAGCTATCTCTCGACGGGCTGGGAGCTCGAGTACGCCACGTGCCTGAAGCTCATGAACTATCCGGACCAGAACGGCCCCAAGGGCAGTCAGTTGATTCCGGAAGCCGCTGCAGGCTTTCCGCGGGTCTCGAACAACGGCAAGACCTACGACTTCACGATCGACACGAAGTTCACGAAGTTCTCCGACGGAACTCCTGTGACAGCAGCGTCGTTCAAGGCTGCCTTCGACCGGCTCGCCGACCCGAAGATGCAGTCGCCGTCGGGCGCGTTCATGAGTGATGTCGTCGGTGCCTCCCGCAGCCCGGTCTCCGGCATCCAGGCAAAGGGCAGCCACCTGATCATCAACCTGACCCATGCCGGGCCGGACCTGCTCGCCCGTCTGGCGATGCCGTTCTTCTGCGCGGTGCCGGCCAACCTGGCGCACGATCCGAACGGCGTCAACACGCCGCCGTCGGCCGGCCCGTATTACGTTGCGAGCCGCGTCCCCAACCGCACGATCCTGCTCAAGCGCAACCCGTACTACAAGGGCAAGCGGCCGCACAACGCCGCGCAGATCTCGTACACGATCGGGAACTCACTCGACGCCACGTACCTGCGTGTTCAGCAGGGTGCATCCGACTACGCATCGGGCGGTATCCCGCCGGCGGCGTACGCGGAGGCTGCTCAGAAGTTCGGGATCAACAAAGGCCAGTTCTGGGTCAAGCCGTTCCTCTCGACCGGGTATCTCGCTTTCAACACCTCGCGCGGAATCTTCAAGGACAACGTCGCTTTGCGGAAGGCGGTCAACCAGGCGATCGACCGCCGCGCGCTGCTCGCCCAAGGCGGGTACCTCGCCGGGAAGCGGACGGATCAGATCCTCCCACCGGGGATCGCCGGTTTCCGTGACGCCGATCTCTACCCGCTCAAGCAGCCCAACCTGAAGGCAGCCCAGAAGCTCGCGCAGGGTCACACGGGCGACGGCACGGTCGTGCTCTACGAGTCGAACCGCGGTGCGTCGCCGCTCAGGGCACAGATCATTCAGTACAACCTGAAGCAGATCGGCCTGAACGTGGACACGAAGTTGTTCGCTCGTGCGGTGCAGCTCGAGAAGGAAGGCACTCGCGGTGAGCTGTTCGATATCGCCGACGAGCAGTGGGGGGCGGACTACGCCGACCCCTACGACTTCATCAACGTGTTGCTGGACGGTCGCACCATTCAAGCAACCAACAACAACGACTTCTCGTACTTCAACGATCCGACGTTCAACAAGCAGATGACTCAAGCGTCGCTTCTGACGGGCTCCAAGCGCTACACGGCGTACGGAAACCTCGACGTCGCGATCATGCAGCAGGCGGCGCCTTGGGCGCCACGCTCGAACGCGAACAACCGCATGTTCGTGTCGCAGCGGTTCGGGTGTTTCACCTATAGCCCGATCTACACGGTCGACCTCGCGGCCGCCTGCCTCAAGTAGGAGCGACAAGGGGGTGGGGCGGCTCGACGCGCCCCACCCGCTCCTACCTCGCTCAGGCCTGACGCGGCGCATCCCAAGTTGTTAACGCGTTGTTACGCCAGTGTTATGCGAGCGAAAGAGAGCAGCCTTGACCACGTGCCGGTCGTCACACCCTGCATGGCGGCTGAATGGTGGTCGGGCATCGAGATGCGGCACCTCGTGGCGCTCGACGCCGTGGCGCGCGAAGGCTCTTTCCGTCGCGCTGCGACGCGTCTCGGCTACGTGCAGTCGGCGATCAGCCACCAGATCGCTGCGCTCGAGGGCTTGATCGGCAAGCGGCTGATCGAGCGGTCTCGTGGGACGCGACCGCTCGCACTGACGCCCGCGGGGGAGATCCTGCTCGCTCATGCCGATGCGCTGATTGCGCGGGTGCGCGCCGCCCAGGCCGACCTGGCCGCGCTCGACGGCATCGGCGCTGTAGCGCTGCGTGTTGGCGCGACGCCCGATCTGCTTGCCCGCTTCGTCCCGTCATTGCTGCGCGCGTACGGTGCTCCTGTATCTCTGCACGAGACGCCGACGACGCGTGGAATCCTGGCGGCGCTCGTTCGCGGCGAGCTCGATCTGGCGTTGGCCGAGACACCACTTCCAAAGGGGCCGCTCGACGCAGCGGCGCTGTGCGCCGACTCGTTCGTCGTCGTGCTGCAGGCAGGTGCTCCGCTCGCGCAGCGGCCGCGGCGGGTCTCATCCGAGGAGCTCTCGCGCCTGCCGCTGATCGCACACGCGCCGACGCGCGAGCATGTCGAAGACCAGCTGCGCATTCACGGCGTCGAGCCACAGTTCGTGCTCGAAGCGGAGACGGGTGCAGGCGTGCAAGGCCTCGTCGCTGCCGGGCTCGGTGCAGCAATCCTGCCGCGCCTGGTTGCAGACGAACGTCGCGCCGAGACCGTCGTGCTCGAGCTGGACGAGGGGCTCGTGGGCGCTCGCGCGATCGCGGCGGTGTGGTCGCGCACCCAGCCGCCGCGCGCTGATGCGGCGGCGTTCGTCCAGGCGGCGCGCACCGCGTGTGCGCTCGAGCGTCTGAACGACTCGCAGGCCGCCCAGCTCGCCGGCTGAAGTCCAAGGAGCAGGCGTCAAACGAGATCGGCCGGATCGACAGCGTCGATCAACCGGCGTCCGCCCCGCATCGTCGCAGAGAGGTGACCCCAGGAAAGGACACCTCGTGCTGCGTTACTTCGTTCGACGGCTGTTGTGGGCTTGCATGCTCTTTGTCGCCGTCACGCTGGTGACGTTCGTGATCTTCTTCGTGATCCCGGCCGATCCCGCGCGTCAGGTGTGCGGACAGCGCGCTACGCCGGAGTGCGTCGCACGCGCGCAGCACTTCCTGGGTACCGACCGGCCGATGCTCGTCCAGTACGCGAAGTTTCTCGACCGGCTGGTCGTCCATCAGTCGCTCGGCCGCTCGTTCACGAACCGGCAGGACGTGACGCAAGAGGTGCTCGACGCCGCTCCGGTCACCGCATCGCTCGTCTTCGGCGGCGCCGTGCTCTGGCTGATGATCTCGATCCCGATCGGCATACTCTCGGCGGTGCGATCGCGCTCGTTGCTCGACCGCGTGACGATGGTCGCCGTCCTGGTCGGCATCTCGGCGCACCCCGTTTGGATTGGCCTCCTGGCGGCGTACTTCATGGGCTTCAGGCTCCACCTGTTCCCGATCACCGGGTACTGCGACCTGTTCTCGCCGACCGGGGATTGCGGAGGGCCGATCCAGTGGGCCTATCACCTGTTCCTGCCGTGGGCGACGTTCGCCGTGCTCTTCGCCGCGACCTACGTGCGGATGATTCGCGCGTACGTGATCGAGACGCTCGGCGAGGACTACGTGCGCACCGCGCGCGCGAAGGGCGCCTCCGAGGCCCGTGTCCTGCGCAGTCACGTGATCCGCAACGCGCTGTTGCCGGTGGTGACCATTCTCGGCATGGACATCGGGCTCGCCCTCGGAGGCGCGTTCTTCACGGAGACGGTCTACGGACTACCGGGCCTCGGCAAACTCGTCGTGGGTGCGATCGGCACGTTCGACCTGCCGACGATCGAAGGCGTCGTCGTGTTCGCGACGCTCTGCATCATCGTCTTCAACCTGATCGTCGACACGGTCTACGCGTGGGTCGACCCACGCATCAGGTTGACCTGACGAAAGAGGCCGAATGAGCGTCGTGTGGAGCTCCGTTCCGGCGTGCGGAGCTGGGCTGCGCGCAACTCGAGCAGCGGCACGAGGTGCGCCGTGCGGACGAACGGATCGGCAAGCAGCCGGCCACCGCCGAGGGGCAGCGCGGCAACGATACTGCCGTTGACGACTGCAACGACGAAGCGGCCGAACGGCAACCGACGCTCGGCGAGCTGAGCGAGTTCCTCGAGCTGGGCGTCGTCGGCAACGCGACACAAGCGCAGCTCGATCTCGCTCCAGTCGAGCTTCCCTTCCGGCTGCTCCTTCTGAGCGTGCCGACCTGCCTCGCGCAATGTCTCGAACCGCTCACGTGCCATCAACCGCATGATGTCCGGGTGGATCATCGCCGACCTCCTGCCTCGTCGTAACCAGTGATACGATGATAGCAGTTACGTAACCGCTTAAAGAGGATTGATGGTGAACACTGAACTGGTGATCGATTTCGTGAATACGCTCGACTTGCGTCCGTACGAGGAGGGACTCACCACTCCGGCCGCTCTCGCGGCCTGGCTCGCGGGGCGGGGCTTGCTGGCCC
>JACDGR010000171.1 GCA_013821525.1 Actinomycetota bacterium | reverse complement strand
CATCTTGACGCGGCCCGCTGCGGAATCGCGCTCTATGGGCTTTCGCCGTTCGGCGAGGACCCCGCCGACGACGGTCTCGAGCCGGTGCTGTCGTGGACGACGGAGATCGCACAATCGCGCCTGCTTCGCGCCGGCGAGTCGACCGGGTACGGCCGCCGTTTCATCGCCGATCGCGACACCTGGATCGGCATCCTCCCGATCGGCTACGCAGACGGGCTGCGTCGCGACCTCACCGGCACCGAGGTTCGCGTGGCCGGCGAGCCGCGCCGCGTGGTCGGGACGATCTCGATGGACGCGGCGGCCGTCGAGCTCGATCGCGAGCTGCCGCCCGGTACGGCCGTGACGATCGTCGGAGCAGGGATGTTGCTCGAAGCGCACGCTGCGGTCGCGGGCACGATCGGCTATGAGCTCGCGTGCGGGATCGATTCATCGCCGGCGCGCGCGCGGCGGGTTGTTCTTGGCTAGCGGCCGCGGAGGCGTGCGAGGGCGCCGGGTGCGAGCGCCTGCACCCAGGCCGCCGGGCGGTACCAGCGAGGGACGGTGATCTCGCGGCGGTCGCGGTCGACGGCTTCGAGCAGCCGGCCGACGACGAACGGCGGCTCGACGACGAAGCGGTAGAGGAGCCCGCGGAGCCGATCGCGTTGCGGGAACCCCTCCGTCTCGACGAACCCCGGGTTGACGGTGAGCACCGAGACGCCGCGAGGTGCGAGCTCGACGGCGACTGAACGCGAGAACGCGAGCTGTGCGTGCTTGGACGCCGAGTACGGACCGCCGGCGACGGTGCCTGCAACCGACACGACATTGACGACGCGTGCGCCTCGCTCGAGCCCAGGCAGGAAGGCGAGCGTCGTCCAGACCGAACCGAGGTAGTTGACCCGCATCGTGCGTTCGATTCGCTCCGGGTCGCCGCCGACGAACGCCGAGCGCGCCGCGACGCCGGCGTTGTTGACGAGGATCCCGATCGACGGATGTCGGGACAGGACCCGCTCGGCGGCTCCGTTCACGTCCTCGCGGTCGCCGACATCGCACGTCTCGTGCTCGTCGGCTTCCGACGGTCGCCGCGAGAGGCCGACGACGAACCAGCCGCGTGCGCGCAGCTGCCGCACGAGCTCCGCGCCGAGTCCCGACGACGCGCCCGTGACGACCGCTACTTGCAGATCTTGAGCTGGCGGCCCGCTGCCGCCTCGTGGCCCGCGGCGTCGACGACCGTGGCGGTCAGCTGGTGCACGCCCTTGGCGAGACCCGTCGTCTTCCAGGTGGCGCTGTAGACACCGGACGCGTTGCGGTCAGTCGAGATCACGCGCCCGTTGTCGCGGAAGACGACCTTCGAGACCTTCGTCGTCGAGGCAGCCGTGACGAGAAGCGTGTCGCGCTTCAACGCGCAGACGTGCGCAGGCGGCTCGATCCACGTCACCGTCGGGCCGTTGACGACGCGCAGAGTCGTCGAGCGGTACGAGGTGTTCGGCATCAGCGACGTGCCGACCGTGTTCACGTTCTTCGCTTCCTGGTAGTCGGAGGCGACGACGATTCCTCTCGTCTTCCCGGTCTTGAACGCGGGTGCATTCGTCGGGATCCCGAAGACGATCAGCCCCGAGATCGGGTCGTACTGGGACGCGCCGATCAGCACCTTGTTGTAGGCGAAGACGAGCGACAGCGGATCGACCCCCGCACCCAGATCGGCAGCCTGGGCGACGATCAGCGGCCGGCCTGCCGAGATGCGGGTCGTCAGGAGACGGATCGCCGGCGGCGTCACGTCGTCTATCCATGAGTTGAGAAGGTACTTGCCTTTTTGCGAGCGATTCGTGAACGGGTCGGCGCGCGAGTCGACCGAGACGTAGAAGCGCTGGAGGCGCGGGAATTGCACACCGGCGGCGCCGATGTCGACGTTCGTGTCGTACGTGAGACCGTTGACGTCTGTCGGCGTGCCCGTGTAGCCCTGGACGTCATTCTCGTCCTTGGAGCCGAGCACGTAGGGGTCGATCAGGGCGCCACTGCCCGCTGCGAGCACCGACACGCCGAAGTTGACGACCGGCTCGGTGATCTCTACGGAGTACAGATGCTCGGCGCCGTCTTCGTTCATCGCGGGTCCCGTGTAGCTCGGCGGCGGCCCGAACGGCTCCGCGGGGCAGCAGTAGCTGCTGACGCGGCTCTGGCCATTCGCGGTGTCGCCGACTTGGAGCTTCGCCAGCTTGGTCACCGGCGCGGATGCGAGAGCGGGACGCTCGACGAGGAAGCCGTAGGGCACGCGGCGCTGGACGCCGTTCCCGGACACCACGATGAAGCCGTAGTTCTCACCCGTGGTCGCGCCGCCTGCGGCGCGGACGACGACCGGTACCGCGACGTCGCCATTCGGTGTCACGGTGATCGAGCCGGGCACGTCGATCGTCACGCCCGCTGTCGCCGACTGGGGCGCGAGCGACACGGCGTAGGTGCCTGCGCCGCCTCCGGCGTCCGAAAGCGTTACGAGCATCGAGCGCCGCTGGTCGCCAGTCGAGACGTCGATCCGCTCGAAGGAGAGCGACTGCGGGTCGGTGAAGAGCTTCGGGTTGTCGGCTGTCGCGACGTTCGCGAGGCCTGCACCCTCGAGTAGCACCGGCGCCTCCTGGGTGCGCGCGGTGTCGCCCCACGCCGGGCCTGCGGTCGACATGAGCGCCGATTTCACCTGCCACGGAGACCAGGTGGGATGGCGCTGGAGGAGTAGTGCCGCGGCTCCTGCAATGTGCGGCGTCGCCATCGAGGTGCCTGCGAAGACGGAGAACGTCGACCCGGTCGTAGCGGGCGGCGTCGAGGAGAGGACGTCGAGGCCCGGCGCGGAGATGTCGGGCTTCAGGAAGTGGCCGAAGTCTGTCGGGCCGGCAGAGGAGAAGCTCGTGATGACGCCGCTGCGGCCGGTCTGAATCTCCTTGATGTCGGCCGAGACGCGGATCGTCGCGCGGCCGCCGTTCGCGGTCGCGTAGGCGCGCAGGTTCTTGCCGTCGAGGTCGGAGACCATCCCTGCCGGGATCGGCAGCAGGGTCGGAATGCCGTTTGCCTCACCGAACCGGTTGTCGATCAGGATCACCCCGGCCGCGCCGCCGATTGCCGCCCGCTCGGCCTTCGAGATGAACGAGCACACGCCGCGTGAGACGAGTGCGAGCTTGCCGGTGAGCGATCCCTTGGGCAGGTTCCCGAGCCCGCTGTTCGGATCGGTCGCGGGGCCGCAGAGGTGGGTGTCGACAGGCTTGCCGTCGGTGCCGACGATGCTCGAGACGTCGACGAGCGTCTGGTCTGTCGAGGCCCAGACGGCGGGCGGGCGGTAGGCCTGGATCGGAACGGCGCCCAAGGAGGGCGGGCCGCCGACGACGCTGAGGGCCGGAGCGAAGACGTGGGAGTTCGACGTGGCCGCGACCGAGATTCCGTCAGGCGCGGTACCGGGCGAGCCCGCGGTGCCGAGGCCGAAGTCGTCGCGGTCGTTACCCGACGCGATCACCGGCACGACACCAGCGAGCGTCGTGTTGTGCACCGCTTCGATCAGCGCGTCGTTCGCCGGGTCGGTCTCAGGGCCGCCGCCGGAGAAGTTGATCACGTTCATGCCGTCGGTGACCGCAGCCTCGAACGCATGCACGATCTCGGGTGTGTTCGCCTGGTGCCCGAGCGGCGTCGGGACCGTGAAGACGCGGTAGTTCCCGATCCACGCCTTCGGCGCAACGCCCGAAAGGTTGGGTGTGGCCGGGTGGTCGGGGCCGGCGGGTGCGTTCGTCCCTTCGTCGCCTGCCGCGATCCCGGAGACGTGCGTGCCGTGCGGCTCCGTTTTGTCGAACGCCTTGTTGCTGTTCGCGTCACGTACCGACCCGGGGAAGACGCGGGCGACGATCACCTTGGCCGTCGTCTGCTTTGCGTCGCCCTTCGGGAAGCCGGGTGGATACGCGAAGCCTGTGGGGTCGAGAAACGGGCTCGACGGGTCGACGCCGGTGTCGACCACGGCGATCTTCATACCCTGCCCCTTGTCGCCGGTCGCCGCCTGGAGGTCGGTGGCGTGGATGACCGACGGGCCACGATCCATCGTGCGCGTGTATGTGAGGCTCGGGTAGATCTTGGTGACTGCGCGGAGGCGGGCCAGTTTCGGCAACGCCTTCGCCGGTAGCTGCACCGTGAATCCGTCGAGGAGGATCGAGTAGTGCTCCTGGATCTGCGCCTGTGGAATCGCGGCGCGAACCTGGGCGACCGCCACCGCCTGGGCGCGCGCCAGTTGCGCGAGGTAGGACTGCGAGGCGCGGCTCGCGACGCTCAGATGCAGCGCCCCGGAGCGGTAGCCGAGCGTGCGGTCGGCGTTCCACGCGGCAAGCGGCGGCGCAGAGAGGCGCACGATCACGCGCGTCAGGCCGTTCGCGTGTCCCACCGGGATCTGGACGACGCCCGCGCGAACGCGCGGGACCGACGACTCGGCGGAGCTGCGGCGAACCGGCGTGAGTGCTGCCGGCGCCGAGGTTGCCGCCACGAGCCCGAGCACCACCGTCAGCATCAAGGGGCGACCCAAGGTTCCGCACAGTAGCGGAGGATGGTTAGAGTCGGCGTCCGTGCCATTCAAGGGAAAGCGTGCGCTCGTCCTCGGAGTCGCGAACAAGCGCTCGATCGCCTGGGCGATCGCGAAGCGGCTCGCCGACGGCGGGGCAGAGGTGGCGTTCACCTTCCAGGGTGAGCGGATCGAGAAGAACGTCCGTGACCTCGCAGCATCCGTCTCGAGCCCGCTCGTGACCGAGCTCGACGTACGCGACGACGCGGCGATCGAACGGGTCTTCGCCGAGGTGGGGCAGGTGTTCGGCGGGAAGCTCGACATCCTCGTCCACTCGGTCGCCTACGCCGCCGCAGAGGATCTCGAGGGCCGCTTCACCGACACGCCGCGCGATCGCTTCTGGATGGCGATCGACGTGAGCGCGTACTCGCTCGTCGCGACAGCGCGTGCCGCACAGCCGCTGATGGCGGCTGCCGGCGGCGGCTCGATCGTGACGATGACCTATCTGGGTGGAGAGCGTGCGGTGCCGCACTACAACGTGATGGGCGTCGCCAAGGCAACGCTCGACTCGTCGGTCAAGTACCTCGCGTGGGATCTCGGCGAGCAGAACATTCGCGTCAACGCCGTCTCGGCCGGGCCGGTGCGAACGCTCGCCGCGCGCTCGATCGCAGGCTTCCCGACGATGGAATCGATCGTCGAGGAGCGCTCACCGCTCCACCGCCACGTCGATGCGGAAGACGTCGGCGCTGCTGCCGCCTACCTATTGGGCGACGGTGCGAAGAACGTCACGGGCACCACGCTGTACGTCGACAGCGGGTACCACGCGATGGGCATGTAGTTCGAGGCTCGATGCCTCGAACTACATACAACCTGGTTCGCAGTCTGAACCAGGTTGCGGGGTTTCATCGCCGGTTGCGCGGGCGCGACCGCTGAAACCTAAGACCAGGTTCGAACCTGGTCTAGGGGTTCGGGCGCGCGCCGAGTGCGCGGCTCGCGTCGAGCCATTCCTCGACGTCCGGCACATCGCCCGACTCGTAGAGCCACGCGCGGACGATCGTGCCGTCCTGCGCGACGAGGAACGCAGCCCGCGCGGCGACGTCGCTCAGGCCGCGGAACGTGGTGGCGATACCAAAACCGCGGATCGCCTCCGCGTTCCAGTCCGAGAGCAGCCCGAAGTTGAGGTCGAGCGCCTGCGTCCACGCGATGTGCGTCCAGGGCGAGTCTCGGGAAATGCCGACCGGCTGCACGCCGGCGGCGTCGAACTCAGCTCTCCTGTCACGCAGGAGCTCCATCTCGTTCGTTCAGGTGGCAGACCAGTCGAACAGGTAGAAGACGAGTAGCTTCGGTCCGTCCTGGACCAGGTCGTGCAGGGTGAGTGCTTCGTTCGGGCCGAGGAAGATCGTTGCCCCGGGCACCCGGTCTCCGGCGGCCAGCATAGGGCGAGCTTAGAGGATCACCTGCAGCACTGAGCAGCGGCAACACTGATCAGCGGCAACACCAGCGCCCAGCGAGCTCGAGCAGCGGTCGCACGTCGTCCGCGCGTGGAAACTCCTCGGCGATGTTCCCGACGGCATGCACGCGGGCGCCGTTCACGAACAGCCATTGGTTCGCGCTCGGCCAGTCGAGCAGCAGCCAGCGTCCGTTCGGCGCCCACGCGATATCCCCGAACGTTCCCGGCCCGGCAAAGAGGAGCGTGCCGTGACCGGGGTGATCCACGTCGACGATTCGCAGCTCGCTCCGCAGCCGGAGGCGGAGCGAGATCGCAAGGTCGTGCGTACGCGGCCTGAATGCGGTCTGGGTGACGTGTGCTCCGAGCATCGAGACGCTGTGCCGGAGACGCCCGGACGCGTCGAGGATGACGGTTCGCGGGGAGGAGGTGACGACGAGATACGCCCCGTCATCGGACCACTCGAGGGCGGAGGGTGCGACCTCGAGCGGCTGGCGCCACACGACGCGCCCACTGTCGGCCGCGCGCAGCACGATCGCGCCGCCGTCGAAGTACGCGACGGTGTGGTGCCGCGCGGGGTCCCAGGCCGGTGCGACGCCGTGTGCTCTCCGGTCGAGCAGGTGGTCGCCGGTGCCGTCGCCTGCGACGACCCGGAGGCCGGTCGCCGTCAGGTACGCGACACGCGTGTCGGTGCGCGTTCCCTCCCAGCGAGCCGAGACCGGGTGCCGTCGGGTCAGGCTCCAGCGAATTAGGTTGCCGCTCTCGTCCACCGGGTCGAGTGCCAGCAGGTGGTCGCCCTCGGTGGCGACGACGAAGCGCCCGTGCGGCGACCACTGGGCGTCGTCGTAGCCGCCGAGCCTGCGCTTGAACCCGTTGCTGCGCACGAGCCAGACCCCGCCGTGGCCAGTCGAGACGACGAGCAGCCGGCCGGGAGCCGGCAGCGAGAAGAGAGCCGGATCCGCATGGTCGATCCCCACGGCCTGGCGCACTCGCTGAAAGACGGCGCGCCCCGGTGGGGAGAGAACTGCCGCGGCGACGATCGCGCCGAGCACGACCAGCACGGGGATCAGCGTGCGTGGCCAATCGGCCCGTCGCGAAGCCGGGCGAGCCGAGCGATCGTCGTACGCGCGCCGAACGAT
>JACDGR010000170.1 GCA_013821525.1 Actinomycetota bacterium | reverse complement strand
GCTTCTCACGCTTCGAGCTGGAGCGGATGAAGATCAAGGCGCTCGTCGTGTGGGGCGCGGAGGACAGCGTCGACAACGGCACGGCCGGACGCGCGAGCGCGCGCGACCTCGGTGCGCAGTTCGTCGAGATTCCCGGCGCAGGCCACCTCTCGATGCTCGCCCGCCCCGGGCTCGTCGCCTCCGCGATCGCGCCCTAGACCTAACCTCTCTAGATGATCCCGGCGCGTGCCGCCTGCGTCGCGGCGCCGGCGCGAGATGACTGCGCGAGCTTGCGGAGGATGTTCGCGACGTGCCGGTGCACGGTGTGCTCGCTGAGCACGAGCGTTGCTGCGATCTCGCGGTTGCTCATACCGGTCGAGACGAGCCTCAGCACCTCGGTCTCGCGCGATGTGAGCGGCGAGGCGTCGTCCGACTCGGCGTGCGTGTCGCCTTGCAGAAAGCCGGCCAGCGCCCGGAAGAGCTCGCGCTGGTCGTCGCGATGGGGCAGGTGCGCGTCGCCGGTGAGCGGCACGAAGCGCGCATTCGGCAGGAGCGCGGCGAGCTCTCGACCGCGGGCAATCGGTACGGTGCGGTCCCCGCGGCGGTGCAGAACGAGCGCCGGCACCTCGACCCGCGGCAACATGGCGCGCGCATCGGCGTTCAGGTCGAGCGCCAGGAAGTGCGACGCGGCCTCCGCGGACGCCGCGCGTCTTTGCATCCGCGTGTACTCGGCGATCTCGTCGCCGCCGGCGTGTGGGTCGAAGAGCCCGGCGAGCATCTGCGCGCCGAGCCGCCAGCTCGTCGCGATGAATTGGACGAGCGACTGCTTCGTCGCGTCGGGGATGTCGTGCCGTGTCGCGTAGCCACCGAAGTACACGAGCTTCGAGACGAGGGCGGAGTTGCGCACGGCGAGTTGTGACGCTGCGAGGCAGCAGCAAGAGGAGGCGAAGATAACGGCGGGCTCGCCCGTGGTGCCGATCACCGCTTCCAGCTGACGCGACTCGGATTCGATCGTCGGGCGTGGTTCGAGCTCCCGTGCGGAGAGCCCGCAGCCGATTCGGTCGAAGCGAAGCACCTGGTGGGTGCGAGCGATCTCGACGAAGAATGCACGCTGCCGCGGGTCGTCCCACTCCTCTTCGAGGTGGCTCACCCAACGCGGCCCGAAGACCATCGGAGGCCCTTCGCCGTAGGTGGAGTAGGCGAGGCGCCGCCCCTCGAAGTCGAGGTAACGAATCTCCTGCTCGTCCATCCACGAGAGGGTAGTGGCCCGGTCGGGCCATGTGGTGAAGATGGCCCGTCGGGCCGACGCGGACGGGCCATGCAGCGCGCATCCTTGCTCCCGTGTGGACGGAATACAGCAAAGGCATCACCGTTCGGCCGCTGCGAAACAGCGACCACCATGCGCTCGTGGCGCTCGTGGGCGGCGTCGAAGTTGGCATTGGACGACTGATGCGCGACGGCGCGCGGGCCGAGATCACGGTTGCGGTCGCAGACGGCTGGCGCCACCGCGGCGTCGGCGCCGTGCTCGCCGACCGCCTCGTGGCCGACGCGCGTGCAGCCGGTCTCACCGTGTCGCACACCGTGGCACGAGGTACACGACCATACGAATTGGTCTTCGACACGGTTCGGCGCTGGAACCCCGCGAGGCCGTCAAATGTGTCGAAGACGACCGCGGGACGCTGCGAGCGACAGCTCGAAGGTCGCTAGAGGATCAGGCCCTGCCATGGCTGCAGGGTGTGTCCTTCGTGGTCGACGACGACGCCGGTCATGTTCAGCACGCAAGTCGTCGCACCGCGCGCGTAGGCCCAGACACCCGTTGCGCTCGGCAGCGTCCGGTAGGGCTCGTTGACGAATGCCTTCCGCCGCGCGATCAGGTCGCGGACGTAATGGAGGGTGCTCTCGGGATCGGCGCGCTGCTCCTCGACGTTCCGCGCCGTATCCGTGAGTGGCAGCCAGGGGTCGACCCACTCTTCACCCGCCGCCGTCCATGGCAGCGGGGTGCGACTTGGATCGCGGCCGGGCGTTGCGATGTCGAGCACGCAATCCTCCGGCACATCGCCGTCGGTGAGCGCGATCTCGTCGCCCTGGTAGAGGATCACGTAGCCGCGCAGCGTGAGCAGCATGAAGAGCGCGGCGCGCGCCTTGCGCTCGTCGCCCTGCGCCCAGCGCGTTGCAAGACGGGAGTGGTCGTGGTTCGAGCCGAACCAAACGGGTGTCTTGTCGGGGACCCGCCGCTCGACCTCTTCGACGATCGGCCTCAGCTCGTCGAGCTCGAAGTTCGATTTGCAGATCTCGTGGTTCTGCGGCAGGTCCAGGTGCTGCCAGTACGCGAAGAGCTTCTCGAGCGCGACAACCGTCTCGCCCATCATCATGCGCTTCGGTTCGTACTCCTTTGCGATCTCCTGCCAGCGCGCGTAGACGTCGTGCACCTCGGGCCGCTCCCGCATGTGCTCGACGCCGTCGCGCAGCTCGCGATCTTTGACGAGCGCGTGCGCGACGTCGATCCGCAGACCGGCAACGCCGCGGTCGAACCAGAAGCGCAGGATGCGCTCGAACTCGTGGCGTACATCCGGGTTCCACCAGTCGAGATCGGGCTGCTGTGGTGCGAACTGGTGCATGTAGTAGGCGCCACGGCGAGAGTCGAAGTGCCAGGCTGGCCCTTCGGTGAACACCGACTCCCAGTCGTTCGGGATCTCGGGCGACCAGACGTAGTACTCGGGGCGGTCGGTGAACCAGTCGTGCTTGTCGGAGGTGTGGTTCGGAACGAGGTCGAGCCACACGTCGATGCCGCGCTCACGCGCATCAGCGATCACCCCGTCGAGGTCGGCGAGCTCGCCGTATTCCGGATTGACCGCGTGATAGTGGGAGACGTCGTAGCCCCAGTCGACGTTCGGCGTCGGAAAAGTCGGGCTGAGCCAGAGCACGTTGACGCCGAGCCACTGCAGATGGTCGAGCCTCGAGCGGAGGCCCGGCAGGTCGCCGACCCCGTCGCCGTCCGAGTCCGCGAAGGAACGGACGTAGGCCTGGTAGATGACGGTCATCGGACGACCACCGTACGTGTCCCGACAGGTTCGCCGATGTTTGCGCCACGCTTGGCGAGAAAGGCTGGGAAAGAGGCCACGCCGTGGCCGTACCGCGCAGGCGAGGAGCCGAATCTTTTGTCGCCGAGTCACCCAGCCAGCTCACGAGCTACCTTTCCCCTGTGAGCCGGACACATAAGATCGCGAACTTCGTCGGAATCGTCGGCCCCCTTGTCGGCCTGGTGGTCGCGATGGCACTGCTCTGGGGCTCGTATTTCCACCCGCACGACGTCGTGCTGCTGGTCGTCGGATACCTGCTGACGGGCGTCGGGATCACGGTCGGCTACCACCGTCTCTTCACGCATCGCGCCTTCGCGACGAAGAAATGGGTGCGGTACACGTTCGCGATCCTCGGGTCGATGGCGGTCGAAGGGCCGATCCTCGCGTGGGTCGCCGACCACCGGAAGCATCATCAGTTCTCAGATCAGCACGGCGACCCGCACAGCCCGCACCTGATGGAAGGCGAGGGCTTCTTCGCAGCGCTGAAGAATCTGTTCCACGCGCACGTCGGCTGGCTGTTCGTCGCCGAAGGTCGCGCGGAGATCCAGAAGTACGTACCGGACCTGCTCGCAGAGCGCGGCCTGCGGATCATCCACAAGCTGTTCGGCGTGTGGCTCGCGATCTCGCTGATCGTGCCCGGCCTGATTGGCTACTTCCTCGTCGGCAACTGGCGCGGCGCGCTGACCGGCGTCTTGTGGGGCGGTGCGATCCGGATCTTCCTGCTCCACCACGTGACGTTCTCGATCAACTCGATCTGCCACTTCTGGGGCCGCCGGAACTTCAAGTCGGCCGACGAGTCGCGGAACGTGTGGCTGCTGAGCCTGATCTCGTTCGGTGAGAGCTGGCACAACAACCACCATGCGTTCCCCACCTCGGCGTTTCACGGCATGAAGAGGCTCGAGGCCGCGATGGATCCGGGCGGCTGGGTGATCACCGGGCTCGAGAAGCTCGGGCTCGCGTGGAAGGTCGTGCGGATCCCGCGCGAGCGCCAGGCGTCGAAGTCGCTCGCCGCGTAGCCCAACTCACTCACCGAGAAATCCGGATGCGCGGCAGCTGCGTATCTCCTCCTGTCCGCACATTCCTCGGAGGGAGCCGTCTCATGTCGGGAAGCCGCCGCAAGCCGCTTGTCGTCGTTGTCGCATCGATTGCCGTCATCGCGTTCGCGGTCGCCGGAGTGGCCAGCGGACGCAGTACGGCAGACATCTATTCCGTGCACGCGCTCGTCTCCGATGGCGCCGCCACACCGGCGGCGGCCACGGATGTCTCGCTCGTCAACGGCTGGGGGCTGAGCGCCGGCCCGACGACGCCTTGGTGGACGTCGAACAACGGCACGAGCACCTCGACGCTCTACAACGGAGCGGGCACCAAGGCCGCATTGACCGTCACGGTCGCAGGGGGTCCGACAGGCACCGTGTTCAACGGTAACGCCGCCGACTTCGTGGTGAGCCAGAACGGCAAGAGCGGCGCAGCGCGCTTCCTCTTCGCAACGGAGGCCGGCACGATCCTCGGCTGGAGCCCGACGGTCAACGGCACGACGGCGATCGTCGGCGCCGACCGCTCAGCTGCCGGCGCGATCTACAAGGGACTTGCCACCGCCTCCGACAGGCTCTATGCGACGGACTTCCACAACGCGCACGTCGATGTGTTCGACGCCGGGTTCAAGCCGCTGGCGCTGCCGGGCGCGTTCACGGATGCGAAGGTGCCAAAAGGCTACGCGCCGTTCGGGATCCAGGCGCTCGGCGGCAACATCGTCGTCACGTACGCAAAGCAGGACGCCGCGGCCAAGGACGATGTCGCAGTCCCGGGCCAGGCCTACGTGGACGAGTTCACGCCCGACGGCCAGCTGGTCGCGCGCGTCGTCAACAGCGGCAAGAAGAACGCGCCGCTGAACGCGCCGTGGGGTCTCGCCCTCGCGCCGGCGGACTTCTCCGTCTTCGGCGGCGACCTGCTCGTCGGGAACTTCGGCAACGGCCGCATCAGCGCCTACACGAAGCGCGGCGCGACGTGGGTCTACAAGGGCCAGCTACGCCATGCCGACGGAGCGCCGATCGAGCTCGAAGGGCTGTGGGCGATCGCCTTCGGCAACGGTTCAGCTGCCGGGCCGACGAACACGCTGTACTTCCTCGCCGGACCGTCGCAGGAGCAGCACGGGATGCTGGGGTCGATCACGGCCGGCTGACGAGGGTTGAGCTAGCCGCGCTGGATCGACCAGGTGTCCCCGCCCGAGAGGAGTGATGCGAGGTCGCCGGTCCCCTTCGCGTTCGCGAGCTGCGCCGAGACGAGTTCGTCATAGCTGTCGCGCTCGACGTCCCGGAACACACCGAGCGGGACGACGCCGTGCGTGGCAAAGGTCACCCGTGAGAGCGCGAACGCGGTTGCGAAGTCCGTCTCGTCGTGCGTGATCCCCGTCTCGCCGGCCGCTTGGCCGTGCTCGAGATAGAGACGGTTCTCTTTCTCGTCGCGGACGAAGTCGAATGCGCCGTCGTTGTAGATGTTGCAGTTCTGGAAGATCTCGACGAACGCGGTTCCCTGATGGGCCGCTGCGCGGCGCAGCACGCTCGTCAGCCCAGGCTTGTCGGTATCGAGGGCGCGTGCGACGAACGTTGCGTCGGCGCCAAGTGCGACCGAAAGCGGGTTGAACGGGTAATCGACGCTGCCCATCGGTGTCGATCCCGTCACCTTGCCCTGCTCGCTCGTGGGGGAGTACTGGCCCTTCGTCAGCCCGTAGATCTGGTTGTTGAGCATCAGGATCTTGATGTTCACGTTGCGCCGCAGCGCGTGGATCAGGTGATTGCCCCCGATCGACAACGCATCGCCATCACCGCTGATCACCCACACGCTCAGGTCGGGACGCGAGACCGCAAGGCCCGTCGCGATCGCCGGCGCGCGACCGTGGATCGAGTGCATCCCGTAGGTCTGCATGTAGTACGGGAAGCGCGCGGCGCAACCGATGCCCGAGACGAAGACGATCTTCTCCTTCGGTATACCGAGCTCCGGCATGAAGCTCTGCACCGCCGCGAGGATCGCGTAGTCACCGCAGCCGGGGCACCAGCGAACTTCCTGATCGGACTTGAAATCCTTGGCGGTCAGCTTCAGTTCGCTCGTCATCTCTCATTTCCCCGCTTGTAGTTGCCGGTTGCGCGTGCCATCAGCTGCTGCTGCCCTTCCGGGTCGGTCGAGCGGGCCGACGCGAGGAAGCTCCGCGCGCGGTCGGCGCGCAGCGTCGTCACTCGCTTGCCGTCACGCTCGATGAAGACGACTCCCTTCGCGGTCGTACTGAACGAGAAGCCGAGGCTCACGCCAGCATTGCCTCCACCGCATCCGCGATCTCGCCGGCCTTGAAGGGCTTGCCGGTGACGCGGTTGTAGCCGACGGCGTCGACGAGATAGCGCGCGCGAATCAGCTGCAGCAACTGCCCGAGGTTCATCTCCGGAACCAGCACGCGGTCGTAGCTGCGCAGCACATCCCCCAGGTTCGCCGGGAAGGGGTTCAGCCAGCGCAGATGCGCGTGCGCGGCCTTGCCGCCGTTCCCGCGCACGCGTCGCACGCCCGCGTGCACCGGGCCGTAGGTACCGCCCCAGCTCAGCACGAGCACATCGGCACCTTCCTGATGATCGACCTCGAGCGGCGGCACGTCGATGCCCGCCACCTTCTGCGCGCGCAGCTGCGTCATCAGGTCGTGATTATCGGCGTCGTAGGAGATTGCACCCGTCTCGTTTGCCTTCTCGAGCCCGCCGATCCGATGCTCGAGGCCCGGCGTGCCGGGAATCGCCCACGGCCGGGCGAGCGTCTCCGGATCCCGCTTGTACGGCAGGAAGGTCTCGCCTTCGACGACCCGCGCGAACTCGACGTCGATCGGCTCGAGCGCCTCGACGTCGGGGATCAGCCACGGCTCGGCGCCATTCGCGAGGTACGCGTCCGAGAGCAGGTAGACGGGCGTGCGATAGGTGAGCGCGACGCGCACCGCCTCGATCGCCGCGTAGAAACAGTCGCCCGGCGACGACGCAGCGATCACGGGAACGGGCGACTCCGAGTTGCGGCCGTAGAGCACCATCAGCAGGTCACCCTGCTCCGGCTTGGTCGGC
>JACDGR010000169.1 GCA_013821525.1 Actinomycetota bacterium | reverse complement strand
CGAGCCAGCGTCAACCTCGATTGCCTCAACCTCCGTTGCCTCAACCCCGAGCCGTCGAGCCGCGAACGGGATCGAGCTGCCCTGGACGACCACCGAGGCGAGGACGACGACGAACACGGTCTGGTAGATCCGCCTCCCGTCGTGGACGTGTCCCGAGACCGCAAAGGCGGCGAGCAGGATCGGCACCGCACCCTTCAGGCCCGCCCAGATCACGAAGAGACGCTCGCCGAGCTCCAGTTTCACGGGGGCAAGCAGGGCGCCGCCGACGAGCGGCCTCGCGACGAGCGTCAGGAACACGGCGATCAGAAGCCCCTCTCCCCATCGGCCGAGGTCGATACTCGAGACGTTGACCGTCAGGCCGAGCGCGACGAACACGGTCACCTCCGATGCGGTTGCAAACAGCTTCCGCCAGCGCTCGAGATCCGCTTCCTGTTCCCGCTCGTGGTCGCCCCTCAGGAGACCGGCGACGAAGACGGCGAGGAAGCCCGAGCCGTGCGCGATGGTCGCGGCGCCGAAGATTGCTGCGGCGAGCAGGAGCGGCAGGAGCTCCGCGAAACGGACGAGCCGGTGGGCGAGGAAGACCTGGAGGAGCCCGCCTCCGACGCCCACGGCGAGGCCGATCGCCATCTGCTCGGCGAAGACGCGGACGACGACCCAGAAGGTGGCGTCTGCATGCTGGGCGAGCTGGATCAGCCCGAGCATCAGCGCGATTCCGACCGGGTCGTTCGCGCCCGACTCGCCCTCGAGGATCGTGTCGGTGCGGCCCTCGATCTCCCGGTCGCCGAGGACCGAGAACATCACCGCCGGGTCGGTGGGGGCGACGGCCGCTGCGAGCAGCCCGGCTGTCAGCCAGCCGAAGCCGAACGCGGCGTGGATGAACACGGCGACGAGGCCGGCCGTCGCGAACGTCCCAACGACACCGAGTGAGATCACCGGTACTGCGGCTGCCCGGAAACGTCTCAGCCCGATCGAGACGCCCCCGTCGAAGAGGATGACGACGAGGGCCGCAGTGGCGACGACCTCGACCGCATGGATCGACAGCTGGAGGCCCGGCAAGACGTCCGAGGTCAGCGCGGCAAGCAGGAGTAGCACCGCCGGGAGCGGGACCGGAAGGCGGTTCAGGGCTCGTGTGATCAAAAACTCCTTACCTTTCGCTCATTCAGGGCATAATTCGGTGAACAACACTGACGTTGCCAATGCGGAGGCCTCTACTCATCGTGCTCTTGGCTCTAGTGGTCGCTCCTGCGGCTCTGGCCGGCGCGCGCACGACCGGCGACGGCATCCTTGAACTGCGCTCGGTCGACGCTACCAAGGCGACGATCACGGGCACACGGGGCGCAATCTGGGGCCAGATCGACAGCGGCACCTTGAAGGTGGCCGACGCCAACTTGGACGACAATCTGGTCGCTCAGGTGAGCGGCGCCGAGAAGATTCGCCTCTCGACCGAACCGGGCGTCACCTACTACATCGGCAAGAACATCCATTTTCGCTTCTCGGGCGGGAAGTACAAGTTCACGATCAGCAACGGGGTCGGGATCGACCTGACGGCGGTCGGCGTCGGCAAGGCATCGCTGGCCGGCGATCCGACGCTGCTCGACGACGGGTACTACGCGATCGACAACGGGAAGTGGCAGCCGGTGCAACCGGCGCCCGTCTCGCCGCTTCTTCCGAAGGTGCTCACCTTCGGCCTGCAGCCTCTGCCAGCGGGGCCGTAACGTGAGCGCGCAGGCGCCGAACATCCTGGTGGTCGAGGACGAGAGCTCGATCGCCTCGTTCGTATCCCTCTACCTCAAGAACGCCGGGTACGGGGTTCGCACGGCCTCGAACGGCACGGAGGCGCTCGCGCAGGTCGCGGCGCAGATGCCCGGGCTGATCGTGCTCGATCTGATGCTGCCCGACATCGACGGCATCGAGGTCTGCAAGCGCATCCGCCAGACGAGTGACGTGCCGATCCTGATGCTGACTGCACGCGACGAGGATGTCGACAAGATCATCGGGCTCGAGGTCGGCGCCGACGACTATCTGACGAAGCCGTTCAATCCGCGCGAGCTCGTTGCGCGTGTCAAGTCCGTGCTGCGCAGGGCGACACCCGAGCGCCGCGAGCGCGAGAGCGAGCAGATCATCCACGGCGACCTGCGGGTCGACGCAGGCAGGCGAGAGGTGCGGGTCGCCGAGGAAGAGGTGCAGCTCGCGCCGAAGGAGTTCGACCTCCTCTGGGAGCTGCTCGACCACCGCGGGCTCGTGCTGACCCGCGACCAGCTCCTCGAGCGCGTCTGGGGCTACACCTTTGCCGGCGACACGCGGACGGTCGACGTGCACGTTCGCCAGTTGCGCCGCAAGCTGGGTGAGGCCTCGCCGATCGTCACGGTGTGGGGGGTCGGGTACAAGGTCTCGCCGGCAAAGGATTCGCGCAAGGAAACGACGAAGGCGTAGCTCGTCATGTTCGGCTCGCTGCGCATTCGGCTGCCGCTTCTCTTCCTCGCCGGGATCGCGCTCGCCGGGGTCGTCACGACCTTGATCGCGGTTCGCCTCTTCGAGGACTTCTCGCACGACCAGACGCTCACGGGGCTGACCCGCGAGGCAAACGGGATCGCCGCGCTCTATTCATCCGCAGTCGAGGCGAGCTACGGCAATGCCAAAGACAGGAGCGCACCGACCTTCGCCGCGAAGAAGCTCCAGCAGGCAACCGGCGACAGCATCTACTTCGTCGGGCCGCGACGGCCGTTCCCGGGGCAGCCATCCGACCTGAGGCGCCTGCCCGTGACGACGATCAATTGGCAGTCCGGGCGCGCCCTCACCTTCGAGTTCAAACCCCCCGGTGCCAAGCGCACGTTCCTCGCCGTCGCGAATCCGATCAGGCTCGGGAGCCAGTCGATCGGTGCGATCGTCGTCGCCACGCCGAAGACCGACATCCGCCATCGCGTGTCGGGCCTGCTCACGCGACTCGCGCTCGCCGGACTGCTCGGCCTGGTGGTGGCCGCGCTCCTTGCCTGGTACCTCTCGCGCCGCCTCGTGCGGCCTGTGCTGCAGCTCTCACGCGCGGCCGACGAGGTCGCGGCGGGAAACTACGCGGTCGAGGTGCCGAAGAAGGCGCCGGGCGAGCTCGGGCATCTGAGCGACCGCTTCGGGGAGATGGCCGGCCGGCTGGCCGAGGTCGAGATGATGGAGCGCAACTTCCTGATGTCGGTGTCGCACGAGCTCCGGACGCCGCTGACCGCGATCCGCGGCCACATCTCCGCGCTGCTCGAAGGTTTTAAAGACGACCCCGCCCTGGAGCATGCGTCCCTCGAGACGGTCGAGGCAGAGGCCACGAGGCTCGAGCGGCTTGTCGGAGACATCCTCGACCTCGCAAAGCTCGACACGCACCGGTTCACGGTCACGCGTGAGGAGGTCGACATGGCTGCGCTCCTCGACCAGGCGTACGAGACCTACACGGACGAGGCGCGGCGCCGGGACATCGACTACACGCGCGAGCTCGTCGACCGGCCGGTCATCACCTCCGACGGTGACCGGGTTCTGCAGGTTGTCGGCAACTTGCTGTCAAACGCGTTTCACGCGACACCCGACGGCGGGCGCATCACGCTCGGTCTCGCCCAGCAGAACGGCAACGTGCGCGTGGCGATCGCCGACTCGGGACCGGGGATACCGCGCGAGAAGCGGGAGCGGCTCTTCCGGCCGTTCGTCTCGGAGTCGAGCAACGGCACCGGGCTCGGGCTCGCCATCGCGAAGGAGCTGTCGACCGCGCTCGGCGGCCGGATCGACCTCGAGTCGGAGGTCGGTAAGGGCTCACGCTTCGAGCTCGTGTTGCCGGCGGGCTAGAACTGTCGCGTGGGATGTCGGCCGGTGAGCGCGGCGGGCGCTATGCGGATTCGCGGATCGGAACGACGTTCGACGGCTGTCGTTCGAGCGCGGCTTCGATCCGCTCGAGCCGCAGGTTCATTGCTCGCCAGCCTTCGGTGAGGAGCTCGACGAGCACCGTCAGGTCATCGACGCGGGCGTTCCGTTCCGACTCGATCGTCTGCTCGATCGACTCGAGGCGGCGGATCGCGTTGTTCGATAGGCCCTTGACCTCCGCGAGCCGCCGCGAGATGGGAGCTGCCTGTTGGCGCAGCGTCTCCGTCATGGCGGCGCGGATCTGCAGGTCGTCGAACCGTGTCGTGCTCGGCTGAGCGTCCCGCAGCTCGGGCTGGCCGAACCGGGCGCGATTGACTTCCACCATGCTTACCGACGCTACCGTCCGCACCGGATGGAGGCCTCGGAGCTCGACTACGACCTGCCGCCTGAGCTGATCGCGCAGCATCCGGCGAAGCGGCGCGACGACTCGCGGCTGCTCGTCTACGACCGCGCAACCGGATCGGTCGAGCATTCCGTCTTCCGCGAGCTACCTACACTGCTTCGTCCCGAGACCCTGGCGGTCGTCAACGACACCCGGGTCGTGCCGGCGAGGATCCCGATCGAGTCGCCGCGCGGTGAGGTGCTGCTGCTCGAGCACCTCGACGGTGATCTCTGGGAGGCGCTCGCGCGCCCCACACGTCGCCTGCAGCCCGGACGCAGCTACGGGCCGGTCGAGCTGCTCGAGCATCTTGGCGAGGGCCGCTGGCGCGTGCGACTCGCTGGGGAGCCTGGTGGGAACGTGCCCCTGCCGCCGTACATCACGGCACCGCTCGCGGACGCTGAGCGCTACCAGACGGTCTATGCGCGCGAGCGCGGCTCGGCGGCTGCGCCGACGGCGGGCCTCCATTTCACACCGCAGCTGCTCGAGCAGCTCGAGGTCGAGCGCGTGACGCTGCACGTCGGCCTCGACACGTTCCGTCCGTTGCAGGACGAGGTGGTGGAGCAGCACCACATCCACGGCGAGCGCTACGCGGTCACCCCTGCGGCGTGGGAGCGCATCCGGGCCGCGCCGCAGGTGCTCGCCGTCGGCACGACGACGGTGCGTACGCTCGAGACGGTGGCGCACGGCGGGTCGCTCTCGGGCCGCACGGAGCTCTTCATCACGCCGGGCTTCGAGTTCCGACGCGTCGATCGCCTGCTCACGAACTTCCACCTGCCGCGCTCGACGCTGCTCGCCCTCGTGATGGCGTTCGCAGGAGTGGAGGAAGTCCGGAGGCTCTACGCCCTGGCCGTCGAGCAGCGCTACGGGTTCTATTCATTCGGCGATGCGATGTTGATCCAGTGAGTGACGTCTTCGAGGTGGTCTCGAGTGACGGCGCTGCGCGCGCCGGTGTGCTTCGCACGGCACACGGCTCGATCGAGACGCCGGTGTTCATGCCCGTGGGGACGAAGGCGACGGTCAAGACCCTGCATCCCGACGAGGTGCGAGACCTGGGCGCGCAGATTCTCCTCGGGAACACCTACCACCTGCACTTCCGCCCGGGTGATGAGCTGATCGGATCCCTCGGCGGCTTGCACGCATTCATGGGTTGGGACGGACCGATCCTCACCGACTCCGGAGGATTCCAGGTGTTCTCACTGCGCGACACGATCGCGCGGGTCGACGACGAAGGCGTGACGTTCAGAAACGTCTACGACGGCGCAGCGACCCACTTCACGCCCGAGCTCGCGGCGCAGATCCAGGCGAACCTGGGCAGCGACATTGCGATGTGTCTCGACCAGGTGCCTGCGACCGGCGTGACGCAGCGTGAGCTCGAGGAGGCCGTGCGCCGGACGACGGCGTGGGCCGCTGGGCAGCGGCACGCCCCGCGTGCGGAGGGCCAGTTGCGTTTCGGGATCACGCAGGGGGGCGTCGACCCCGAGTTGCGCAGGCGCTCGACCGAGGAGATCGCGGCCCTCGATTTCGACGGCAACGCGATCGGTGGGCTCGCGATCGGCGAGGACCGCGACGCAATGTTCGAGGTCACCGACTGGGCGACGGCCCTGCTGCCGTCCGCCAAGCCGCGCTACTTCATGGGCATCGGCGACCCGGTGGGGATCCTCGAAGTGATCGAAGCGGGCATCGACATGTTCGACTGCGTGCTTCCGACCCGCACCGCTCGCACGGGGAGCGCGCTGACGTGGGAGGGACGCCTCAACCTGAAGAACGCACGCTTCGCACGCGACCCGGAGCCGCTCGACGCGGACTGCTCGTGCCCCGCCTGCACGCGCTTCAGCAGGGCGTACATCCGCCACCTCGTGAACCAGAACGAGGTGCTCGGTCTGCGCCTCCTCTCCGTCCACAATCTACGCTTCCTGCTCGAGCTGACCCGTGGCGCCCGCGAGGCGATCGTGCGCGGCGGGTTTGCCTCCTACAAGCGCTCTGCGATCGAAAGGCTCACGTGGGCGGATTCCTGATCCTCGTACTCGTCTTGGGCGCCGTCTGGCTGCTCTTCGTCATCCCGGCACGCCGCAAGCGTGGCTCGCACGAGGCCATGCAGGATTCGATCGATCTGGGCGACGAGATCATCACGGCCGGCGGACTGCATGCGACCGTACGCGAGCTGGGCGACGTCGAGTTACGGGTGGAGATCGCACCCGGCGTGGTGGTGACGCTCGATCGCCGCGCCGTAGCCGCCGTGGCGCGCGAAATCGAGGTCGAAGTCGAACCAGAGCCTGAGGCTCGGGCCTCTGCCGAAACCGGTCGGGCGGCGGGGGAGAGCGGCGCGGAACCGGATCCCGATCTTCCTTGAAACCAAGCTAACCTGTCCACCGCTTGTCCTCCCGTCGCTCTCATCTGATCCTCGTCGCGCTGATCGTCCTCGCTCTTGCGGGCGTGGTGCTGGTCGCGATCCCGAGCTCGCCGGCGCATCGCCCGATCAAGCAGGGCCTCGATCTGCAGGGCGGTCTGGAGTACGTGTTGAAGGCGCAGCCGCCGAAGGGTCACCAGTTGACGGCAAGCGACCTCGATCGTTCGGTCTCGATCATGCGCAACCGCGTCGACAAGCTCGGCGTGTCCGAGCCGATCATCACCAAACAGGGGAAAGACCAGATCTCGATCCAGCTCGCCGGCGTCCACAACATCGCTCAGGCGGCGAAGATCATCGGGTCGACCGCCCAGCTCGAGCTGTACGACCTGGAGCCGGCGCTCGTCGCGCCATCGACGTCTGCGTCGGGCCCGGTCGCCACTCGCAGTCTCTACCAGCTCCTCTCGCGTGTGCAGGCGAGCGCGAAGGTCGGGACGCCGAGCCAGTACGTGCTCTTCAAGCCCGTCAAGATCTCGAAGACGACCGGGACCGGCAAGAAGAAGAAGACCAAGGTG
>JACDGR010000168.1 GCA_013821525.1 Actinomycetota bacterium | reverse complement strand
GATCAGCAGTCCACCGCCGCGGGCCTGCGCTGCGAGGGCGAGGTCGCCGGCGGCGACAAGGCTCTCCTTGTTGGCGAGCGCGAGCGTCACGCCGTGCTCGAGCGCCCACATCGTCGCCGGCAAACCGGCGAAGCCGACGGTGGCGTTCAGGACGATCTCGGGCTGTGCCCGTGCGAGGAGCTCGGTCGGATCGCCGCCGACCTGCGTCAGCGGGGCGAGCCCGTCGATCGGAGTCGATCCCGACGTTGCTGCGACGAGCTCGAGACCCGCGTTCGCACCAATCACCTCGAGTGCCTGGCGCCCGATTGAACCGGTTGCGCCAAGGAGTGCCACGCGGGTCATAGACACAGTGTGCCCACCGGCACCTAGCGGAAGTACTCCAGGACGGATTCGCCGTGTTCTCCTTGGCGGCAGCCTCCGTCGCAGGAGCGTGACGACCGTGTGCCAGAAGGGTCAACGCGTCAGCAGAGCGCCTGCCGATGGCGTCACCCTCGGTGGAAAAGACCTGGAAAAGGGCCGCTGCACGGTTCTCCAGCTGGCCGCCGACCAGCGCGAGTCCTCCCGTCTCGCGAGACATGACCGGCGGCAGCCTCCGTCACGAAACCGTCACGGCGAGTCACGCCGCGCTGGGACCCTGCAAACAGGTTCAGACCAGGTTCGAGGGCGACGACGCGTTCGAGCTCGGCAACCAGGCAGGCGCCGGCGGGGGTGCCCGATCCGGGGTCTACTGCTGGTGTCAGACACCGAGACGGAAGTGCAACGGAACGTTCGACTCGCCTGTGCT
Organism: Actinomycetota bacterium; assembly: GCA_013821525.1. Taxonomy (GTDB): domain Bacteria; phylum Actinomycetota; class Thermoleophilia; order Gaiellales; family Gaiellaceae; genus PALSA-600. Next base: position 6,419 of record JACDGR010000168.1, on the reverse strand, counting down.
GATGCGGGTTTGCGTGGTGTCAGACACCGTCACGAGACTGCGTCGAAAGAGGAACGAAAGTGGTGTTTAGCTGAACGCGAGGATCGTGAAGTACGCGGCCGGGGCGGCGAAGAGGAGGGCGTCGATCCGGTCGAGCATGCCGCCGTGGCCTCCGAGGAGCTTTCCGGTGTCCTTCACGTCCATGTCGCGCTTCAGCAACGACTCGAAGAGGTCACCGAGCGGCGCGGCGATTGCGATCACTCCGCCGAGGACGAGAGACCCGCTGATCGTCAGAAAGTGCTGGTCGTAGAGCGCGACGAAGACGACGAAGACCGTCGCGGCGGTGCCGACGACGAAGCCCTCCCACGTCTTGCCAGGCGAGGTTGCGGGGGCCATCTTGTGTCGCCCGAACAGCCGGCCCCCGGCGTAGGCGAGCGTGTCGCCTGCCCAGACGGCGACGAGCACGGTGAATGCAGCGAGGCGGCCGTGCTCCGGCACCTCGCGGAGCAGCAGCAGGAACGCGAGCCCGCCGCCGATCCACACCGCTCCCATCACCGTGCCGCTGATCGCGATCGTCGCGGCAGCGCGGGCCTCCGAGATCGCTTTCAGGACGAACGCGAGAGCGAAGGTCGAGAACAGACCGGCCACGAGCCAATCGACGCCGGACAGCTCGGCACCGACGAGCGCCAGCACCGCGCCGACGTAGCCGGCGGGCGCGAGTGGCGCCAGCGGCCGGGCGAGCAGCCAGTACTCGTGCAGCGCCAGCAGGGCCGCGATCACCGCAAGGCCGAAGACCCACCAGCCGCCGAGGTAGACCACGCCGAGCACCACCGGGAGGAGTGCGAGCGCGATCAGGATGCGCGAGACGGCGTTACTCATGAGTCGCGGTCACCGGCCACCGAACCTACGCCGCCGCGACGCGTATTGAGTGAGCGCCGCGTGCAGGTCATGCTCGTCGAAGTCGGGCCACAGCGTGTCGACGAACACGAGCTCGGAGTAGGCGACCTGCCAGAGCAGGAAATTCGAGATGCGCACCTCGCCGCTCGTGCGGATCAGCAGATCGGGGTCGGGCAGCTCGGGTGCGTAGAGATTCGCGGCGAAGACGTTCTCGTCGATCTCCGCCGCATCGACGCCGCTGTCGACGAGCCGGCGCGCAGCCTCGACGAGCTCGGCGCGCCCGCCATAGTCGAAGGCGACCCACAGATTGATCCGCGTGTTCAGCTCGGTGCGATCCTCCATCGCGTCCATCCGGCGGCGCAGCTCCGCCGGTGCGCGGTCGCGGCGGCCGATGAAGCGAACCCGAACCCCCTGCTCGGCGAGATCGGGAAGCTCGCGCTCGATCGTCTCCGCGAAGATCTCCATCAGCGCGTCGATCTCCTCCTCGGAGCGTGACCAGTTCTCCGTCGAAAACGCGAAGACCGACAGGTCGGCGATCCCGAGGTCGATCGACGCCTCCACCACCTTCCGAACCGTCCGGGCTCCAGCGCGATGCCCCGCTGCGGTCGGGAGCCCGCGCTTCTTCGCCCAGCGGCCGTTGCCATCGAGGATGATCGCGACCGATCGAGCGACCTCGGGCAGATCGCGCTCCGGCGCCGGCCGGATACGCGCGAGGGTGCGGATTCGAGTGAGCAGGTTCATGGAGGATGGAGGCCGGGTGGCCTATACCTCCATGATCTCGGCTTCTTTGCGCTTCAGCATCTCGTCGATTCGCGCGACGTGCTCGTCGGTCAGCTTCTGAACACGTCCCTCGGCCGCGCGCTCGTCATCGTCGCCGACGTCACCCGACTTCGCGAGATCCTCGAGTTGCTTGATCGCGTCTCGACGCACGTTGCGAACCGCGACACGCCCCTCTTCGGCCATCCCGCGGATGATCTTCACGAGATCCTTGCGGCGCTCTTCGGTCAGCTGCGGAATCGGGAGGCGAATCAGTTTGCCGTCGTTCGACGGGCTGAGGCCCAGGTCGGATTCCTGAATCGTCTTCTCGATCTGCTTGATCGACGTCGGGTCGAACGGCTGGATTGTCAACATCCGCGGTTCGGGAACGTTGATGGTCGCCATGTTCTTGAGCGGGGTCGGCGTGCCGTAGTAGTCGATCGTGATGCGGTCGAGCAGCGCTGCCGTCGCGCGGCCGGTGCGCACAGAGTTGAAGTGGTCGTGCGTGGCCTCAACGGATTTGTCCATGCGCTGGGTCGCATCGCCCAGGAAATCGTCGATCAACGTGCGCCTCCTTCACGGGAGCTGGTCTCTTCGGTGCCGGTTCGGACGATCGTGCCGAGATGCTCGCCTCCGACCACGCGGCCGATGTTGCCGGGCGCGAGCTCGAAGACGTGGATCGGAAGATGATTGTCCATGCAGAGCGAGAGCGCCGTCGTGTCCATCACTTTCAGGCCCTGCTCGATCGCTTGGAGGTGGGTCAGTTCCGGGATCAGCTTGGCGTCGGGATGCTCCCGCGGGTCGCCGTCGAGGACTCCCTCCACCCCGTGCTTCGCCATCAGGATCGCCTCGGCGCCGATCTCGAGCGCGCGCAGCGCGGCGGCCGTGTCCGTTGTGAAGAACGGGTTGCCGGTCCCGGCGGCGAAGATCACGACGCGCCCTTTCTCGAGATGACGCACCGCGCGCCGGCGGATGTACGGCTCCGCCACCTCCTGAACCTCGATCGCCGAGAGGACGCGCGTATCGGCGCCGTTCCGCTCGAGCGCCTCCTGGACGGCAAGCGCATTCAGCACGGTGGCGAGCATGCCCATGTAGTCGCCCGTCGCCCGGTCCATCCCCTCCGCAGCGGCGGCCATCCCGCGGTAGATGTTGCCGCCGCCGATCACAATCGCGACCTCAAGCCCGCCGGACCGCACGTCGACGAGCTCGCGGGCGAGCTTGTCGACAGTCTGGGCATCGAGCCCGTAGTCGCGGCTGCCCATCAGGGCTTCGCCGGACAGCTTGAGCAGAACGCGCTTGAACGGCACGCGAGGTCCTAGTTCGCCGAGACGGCGTACCAGGCGTAGTCGAGCAGCTCGATCCCCTGCTCCTGGAGGTACTTACCAGCGGTCGCCGTCGATTCGTCGGCGCGGTACCACGTCTGCTCGGTGAGCACCGCTTCGCCGTAGAACTTCTTGTTCAGCTGACCCTCGACGATCTTCTCGCGCACGTCTTCGGGCTTCGACAGCACCTCTTCGGAGTGCGAAAGGATCTCGCGTTCGGCGTCCACGAGCTCTTGCGGAACCTCGTCGCGCGTCGCATACGTCGGACGGGCAAACGTCAGGTGCAGGGCAAGGCTCCGCGCGGAAGCGGCATCGCCGCCCTTCGTGCGCACGAGCGCGCCCACCTTGTTAGCCGGGCCGTGTACGTAGTAGGAGAGCACCTCACCGTCGCCCGCCTCCATGCGCTTTGCGCCCGCGACCTGGATGTTCTCGCCGAGCTTCGCGGTGAGAGCGACCCGCTGCTCCTCGAGCTCGGAGGCCGCATCGGCGCCCTTCGCGAAGACAGCGTCGATCACGTCCTTCGCGTATGCGAGGAACTCGTCGTTGTTCGAGACGGGCTCGGTCTCGCAGCCGATCGCGACGAGTGCGCCGACGTTCTCGCGCACCATTACGCCGACCTTGCCTTCGCTCGTCTCGCGATCCGCCCGCTTTGCGGCGGAAGCCATACCCTTCTCACGGAGAAGCTTGACGGCCTCGTCGAAATCGCCGTTCGTGTCGACGAGGGCGCGCTTGCAATCCATCATCCCCGCGCTCGTAGCGTCGCGGAGCTGCTTGACCATTGCGGCTGAGATCTCGGTCACGCGCCCGCCTCCTCAGTCGTCGCCGGCGCTGCGGGCGCAGGCTCGCTCGCGGTCTCGGTCGCAGCAGCCTCAGGTTCGGCGGCGGGTGCCGCGGCTGCTGCAGCTGCCTCGGCAGCCGCTGCAGCGGCTGCAGCGGCTGCCTCCTCGGCCTTCGCAGCCTTCGCCTTCAGCTCGTTCTCTGTCACCTTCTTCTTGCCCGCTTCGATGCCGTCGGCGATCGCCTTGACGACGACGTGGCAGGAGCGGATTGCATCGTCGTTACCCGGGATCACGTACTGCGCCTCATCGGGATCGCAGTTCGTGTCCACGAGCGCGATCACAGGCAGCCCGAGGCGACGCGCCTCGCGCACTGCGAGCTGCTCCTTCTTCAGGTCGACGATGAAGACGGCCTCCGGCTGGCGGCGCATGTCGGCGACCCCACCGAGGTTCGATTCGAGTTTCTCGAGCTCGGCCTCCATCGAGATGCGCTCCTTCGCGGGCAGCAGGCCGAGCTGAGCCTCCTGCTTCAGCGCGCGCAGCTCGTGCAGGCGCTGGATGCGGTCGGAGATGGTGCGCCAGTTCGTGAGCAGACCGCCGAGCCACCGGTTGTTGACGTACGGCATGCCGACACGGCTCGCCTCGTCACGCACCGAGTCCTGCGCCTGCTTCTTGGTGCCGACGAACAGCACCGATCCGCCCCGCTCGGAGATCGCCTTCGCAAAGTTGTAGGCCTCGTCCAGGAGCTCCTGCGTCTGGGTGAGGTCGATGATGTAGATGCCACCGCGCTCGGTGAAGATGAAGCGCTTCATCTTCGGGTTCCAGCGGCGGGTCTGATGGCCGAAGTGAACCCCGGCCTCCAGGAGGTCCTTCATGGAAACGACGGGCATGGAAGCCCCTTTCTGGTTTGGATGACACTGCTCCGGCGGGCCGCGATGGAAGCCGGCATGAGCTGCCGACCACCGTCCACCTCGGGGTTCCCACCGGTTCGAGGAACCTGCGGTCGCCTGCATGGTAGCCGGGGCCGTGCCCAATCCGGCACCTGGCGCGTTGTCCCGGGGTGACGCCTGCGGTCGATCTCCCAGAGGCGCTCTCGGCGCTCGGTGCCGATCTGCGCTCCAATAGCTGGGAGCTCTCGCTCGAAATCGTCGAGGCGGGGCTGCTGGACGACACCATTCCGTCGCTCGCTCGGCTCGACCGGCTGGCCCAGTTCGGCGACGTGCCGACCTTCATCGCTGAGCTCGGGCGGGAGCTCGAGCTGTCTCAGCCGGCCCGGATGCGGCTCGGTGGACCGCTCGCTGCGATCACGCGCGACCATGCGCGCGAACGCGAAGCGCTCGGCTTTGCCCCGCGAGAAGTCGTCACGGAGTTCCTGCTCATGCGCCGCGTCCTCTGGCGGTTCGTCGGCTCGCGCGTGGGCCGCTTTGCGAGTGGTGACGTGATCGAGATCGAACGGCGCCTCAACGACGCGATCGACCGGCTCGTCATCGAGTGCACGGTTGCCTACTTCGATCGCGCGACCGCCGAGCTTGCCGAGCTTGCGCGCCGGGATGGGCTCACCAGGTTGCTCAATCGCCAGGCGTTCGCGGAGATTCTCGAGAGCGAGACGGCGCGAGCCGCCCGGTACGACCACGGGTTGACGTTGGTCTTCTTCGACCTCGACGACTTCAAAGAGATCAACGACGGCTCCGGGCACCTGGAAGGCGATCGCGTCCTTTGCCGGGTCAGTGAGCTACTCACGTCCATGCTGCGCGGCTCCGACGTCGCCGCTCGACTCGGCGGCGACGAATTCGTCGTGCTGCTGCTCGAAGCAGATCCGCACGCAGGCGCTCGGTACTTGCGGCGACTCGAGGCGGGAATCGACGAGCTTCGCAGGCAAGGCGTGCTGCCGCCGACCTTCGATCTGAGCGCGGGCTCCGCCCACTTCCCGACCGAAGCCCCCGAACCGCGGGCGCTGCTCAACCTCGCGGACGCGCGTCAGTACGCCGCGAAGCGCGCAAAGCCGTGAGCGCTCTGTCGGAAACAGACGTGTCCCGGGGACAGTCCCCAGGACACGTGTGAAAGGGACACGTCTAGCTCGCGAGGGCTGTGAGAAACGCTGCCAGGTCGTCGGGCAGCTCCGAGGCTGTCTCGACGCGCTCGTCCGTGAAGGGGTGCGGGAAGCTCAGCTCGGTTGCGTGCAGGAACTGCCGTGAGAGGCCCGGCTCCTTGACGCCGTAGGTGGCATCTCCGACGACGGGCAGGTCGACGGCGGCCAGGTGCACGCGGATCTGATGCATCCGGCCCGTGTCGAGCTTGACGCGAAGCAGTGCATAGCCTGGCCACAGCTCCTCCACCTCGAAGTTCGTCGCTGCGTCCTTCGGCGAGTCGGTGTCGAGCGAGACCCGCGTCGGATCGTTGCGGTCTCGTCCAATCGGGGCCTCGATCCGACCCGTACGCGAGCGCGGCCGTCCACGGACGAGCGCGAGGTAGATCCGCTCGAACGCGCGCTCGCGCAACAGTGCCTCGAGCTTCTCGTGCGCCTCCTCCGACCTCGCGAGTGCGAGCAGGCCCGAGGTGCCGCGGTCGAGGCGGTGGACGACGCCGGGGCGCTCGGGATCCTCGCCACCGGCGATTCCCTTGCCGAGCAGGCCGTGCACGAGGGTGGCCTCGCGCAGGCCCGAGGCGGGGTGCGTCACGAGGCCGGTCG